>NZ_CBDRFA010000006.1:0-180493 GCF_965343085.1 Nocardiopsis synnemataformans
CCCCCCCCCCCCCCCCCCCCCCCCCCCCCCCCCCCCCCCCCCCCCCCCCCCCCCCCCCCCCCCGACGGTGAGCGTCCGCGCGCCTACCCCAGCGCCGCCGCGGCGGCCCGCCCGGCCGTGCGGCCCGAGAACAGGCAGCCGCCCAGAAAGGTGCCCTCCAGCGCCCGGTAGCCGTGCACCCCGCCGCCGCCGAACCCGGCGACCTCGCCCGCGGCGTACACCCCCGGCAGCGGCGTGCCGTCCGCGCGCAGCACCCGGGCGTCCAGGTCGGTGTGCAGGCCGCCCAGGGACTTGCGGGTGAGGACGTGCAGGCGCACCGCGATCAGCGGGCCCGCCTTGGGGTCCAGGATCTGGTGCGGGGACGCCACCCGGGCCAGGCGGTCGCCCCGGTAGTTGCGCGCCCCGTGGATCGCCGTCACCTGGAGGTCCTTGGTGAAGGTGTTGACCATCTCCCGGTCGCGGGCCACCACCTCGCGGGTGACGGTGTCGGCGTCGAGCACGTCGTCGCCCGCGATCGCCTTCATCTTGCGGATCAGCTCGGGCAGCCGGTCGGCCACGGCGAAGTCCGCGCCGTTGCGCTTGAAGGCCTCCACCGGCCCCGGCGCTCCCGGCAGTACCCGCTTGAGGACGAGCCCGACGTCCTTCCCGGTCAGGTCGGGGTTCTGCTCCGACCCCGACAGGGCGAACTCCTTCTCGATGATCCTCTGCGAGAGCACGAACCACGTGTACTCGTGGCCGCCGCGCATGATGTGCTCCAGGGTGCCCAGGGTGTCGAACCCCGGGAAGTAGGGCGCGGGCAGCCGCTTGCCGGTCGCGTCCAGCCACAGCGAGGAGGGCCCCGGCAGGATGCGGATGCCGTGCCGGGACCAGACGGGGTCCCAGTTCTGGATGCCCTCGGTGTAGTGCCACATGCGGTCGGGGTTGACGACCCGCCCGCCCGCCTCCTCGGTGATGGCCAGCATGCGCCCGTCCACGTGCTCGGGCACGCCCGAGAGCATGTGTCTCGGCGGGGTGCCCAGGCGCTCGGGCCAGTTGCGGCGCACCAGGTCGTGGTTGGCGCCGATCCCGCCGGAGGTGACGATCACCGCCTGGGCGGAGAGTTCGAAGTCGCCGACCGCCTCGCGTCCGCTGGCCTCGCCCCGCCTGACGTCGCTGGGGGCCAGGACCGCGCCGCGCACGCCGGTGACCGTCCCGCCCGTGACCACCAGCTCGTCCACCCGGTGGCGGAAGCGCAGCGAGACCAGGCCGCGCTCGGCCGCCGCGCGGACCCGCCGCTCGAAGGGCGCGACCACACCCGGGCCGGTGCCCCAGGTGATGTGGAACCGGGGCACGGAGTTGCCGTGGCCGTCGGCCAGGTAGCCGCCGCGCTCGGCCCAGCCCACGAGGGGGAAGAACCGTATCCCCTGCTGGTGGAGCCAGGAGCGCTTCTCCCCGGCGGCGAAGTCCACGTAGGCCTCGGCCCACCGGCGGGGCCAGGCGTCCTCGGGGCGGTCGAACCCGGCGGTGCCCGTCCAGTCCTGCATGGCCAGCTCCACGGAGTCCCTGACGCCCATGCGCCGCTGCTCGGGGGAGTCCACGAGGAACAGCCCGCCGAAGGACCAGAACGCCTGCCCGCCCAGGGACTGCTCGGGCTCCTGGTCCAGCAGGACCACGCGTTTGCCCGCGTCGGCCAGCTCCGCCGCCGCGGTCAGGCCCGCCAGCCCGGCGCCGACGACGATGACGTCGGCGCGGTCGTCTCCGCTACCACCCATGCTGTTCCCCTCAGGTCGGCCGTGCCCGGGGCACGGCGTGCGCGATGGTGACGACTGTGCCGCTGCCGGAGCGGCGCGGCAAGGGCAACGTGTGCCGTGCGCCACAGGATTTGTCAGCAGGTGACAAACCCTCCCGGCTCGGCCACAATCGTGCGACCCGCGCCCGCCGGACCCCCTCCGGCCCCGTTCGCGCTGGTCACAACGTGTCGATGACTGAGGACCCCACGTGTACTTCCATCCTCCGACCCTCGACCCCGGGCCGCTCGCCACCCTCATCGGGCTCGCGACCCTGCTCCTCCTCCTCGCCCAGCCCCTGCTCCTGTGGCCCCTGACCCGCCGCCTGGGAGAACCCGCCGTACCCGGCCGCCCTTCGCCCCTGACGCGCCTCCAGCTGTCCCAGGCGGCGCCCATGGAGGTCACCATGCTCGACGCCGACGGCGACCCCGTCCGGCGGCCCGGGCGCTGACCGGGACGGGCCACGCGCCACGGGCTCCGGCGGTACCGCGCCCGCGCGGCGCCGCCGGAGCCCGCCGCGTTCAGGCCCCGAAGCGCACCAGCGACCGGCCGCCCTGACCCCGGGCCATGCGCTCGAAGGCCTCGGGCACGCCTTCGAGCGGGATCTCGTCGGTGACCATCGCCGCCAGCCTCAGCTCCCCCGAGCGCACCCGCTCGGCGATGACCGGGATGTCGCGCGCCGGGTCGCTGGAGCCGTACACGCACCCGCGCAGCGTGCGCGCCTGGTGGAACAGCTCCAGAGCGTTGAAGGACACCTCGTCGTCCAGCCTGCCCACGCCCACCACCGTGACCGTGCCGCCGCGCCGGGACACGTCCCAGGCCGAGCGCACCACCTTCGCCGACCCCACCACCTCGAAGGCGTGGTCGGCGCCGCGCCCGCCCGTCAGCGCGCGCACGGCCCTGACCAGCGAGTCGTCGGCGAGCAGGAACTCGGTGGCGCCCAGCGAGCGGGCCAGCTCCTCCTTGGCGGGGGAGACGTCCACCGCGACCACCGGGTCGGCCCCGGCCAGGCGCGCGGCCTGGAGCACCGACAGGCCCACCCCGCCCAGGCCCAGCACCACGGCGGACTGGCCCTCGCGCACGCCCGCGGAGTTGTTGACCGCGCCCCAGCCGGTGAGCACCGCGCAGCCCAGCACGGCGGCCACCGCCGGGTCGATCCCGTCGGGCAGCGGCACGACGGCGGAGGCGGGCACCACGGTGGCCTCGGCGAAGGCGCCGCAGCCCAGGCCGGGGTAGACGGGCGTGCCGTCGGCGAGCTCGGCGTAGGGCCGCACGGTGCGGTCCAGCGCGTGCTCACACAGGTGGGGCTCGCCCTGGCGGCAGAACCAGCACTCGCGGCACGAGGGGGCCCAGTTCAGGATCACCTGCTGGCCGGGCACCACCTCGGTGACGTCCTCGCCGACGGCGTCGACGGTCCCGGCGCCCTCGTGGCCCAGCACGGCGGGCCACTTCTGGGCCAGGGTGCCGTTGGACAGGGACAGGTCGGAGTGGCACACCCCGGCCGCGGCCAGGCGCACCCGCACCTGGCCGCGGCCGGGGTCGGGCAGGACCAGGTCGCGAATCTGGGGAGGGGCGCCGCGCTCGGAGAAGACGGCGGCCCTGACGGTCGTACTCATGGGAGGACTCCAATCACGGATTGCCGCGACAGTAGCAATACCGACCGGTCGGTCAAGGGTCGGGGGCGTGCGGACCCGTGTTCTCCCGGATGGTCCCGTTCCTTCCCGCCTTGGGGGTCCTTTGCCGTTCTCGACCGACATTTTGCCTGGCAGCGGTAATGATGGGGGCAGAGGAGGGGGTCATGGTCAATCCGGTCTGGGTGGGAACCCTCATGTTCGGCAGGGTGCCCGTCGGCGTGCGCCTCTACAGCGCGCGCGAGCGCAGGGGACCCGTGCTGCACCAGTTCGAGCGGGGCACGGCCGACCGCATCCGCTACGTCCGCGTCAACGAGCGCACCGGTGAGGAGGTCGCCAGCGAGGACGTCGTGCGCGGGGCCCGCACGGGGGTCGAGGACGAGTACGTGGTCCTGGAACCGGAGGAGCTGGAGGAGATCCTCCCGCACGGCTCACGCACCATGGAGCTGACCGGCTTCCTGTCCCAGGGCGCCGTCGACGCGCTGTGGTACGCCGCCACCTACTACGTCGCCCCCAGGTCCGCGGCCGACGCCAGGGCCTACCAGCTGCTGTACACGGCCCTGGAGCAGACCCGCCGCACGGGCGTGGCCACCATCGTCCTGCGCGACCGCGAGTACCCCGTCCTGATCGAGCCGAACCGGGGCGTGCTGTCGGCCTCCACCCTGTGGTGGCCCGACGAGGTCCGCGAACCCGACGACGTGATGCCGCCCGTGGCCCACGCCGCGCTGGCCAAGAACGAGCTCGAACTGGCCCGGGAGCTGGTCAGGTCCCTGTCGACCGAGTGGGATCCCCAGGACTACGCCGACAGCTACGGCCAGCGACTGACCGAGCTGGTGCGCGCCAAGGCCGGGGGCAGGACGTTCACCCACCGGCCCGAGCGGGCCGCGCCCCCCGAGCACGCGGACGGCCTCGGGGAGGCCCTGCGCCAGAGCCTGCCGGCCCAGCGCACCCAGGGCACGCGTTCGCGCGGCCCTCGCGCGTCCACCGGGGCGGAGGGGACCAGGAGGGCGCGCGAGCCCCGGGGGGCCGGAGCGCGCGGTACCCGGGTCGAGCGGCGGGGCGAGGGCCGTGCCACCAAGCGGGAACTGCTCCAACGGGCCTCGGAGCTGGACGTGCCGGGCCGGTCGAAGATGAACCGGGAACAGCTGGAGGAGGCCGTGGGGTCGAGCGGTTCCGACGCCCGCCGCTGAGGACCGCTCCGGACCGGACCCCTCGTGTCACACCAGCGACGTCTCCGGCCGGTCCGTCGTCGGGTGCGCGTTGCACTCGTGCCGCAGAGGGGTATGTCCCCTTTCGTCCGTGCGGACCGCGGTGCCGTGAACCCACGCGCCACCGGGGCCGCCCAGTGTCCCGCGCGGTGTACGGGGGGTCCCATGGTTCGACCGGTCGGTCCGGCAGCGGTTCCGCGGCACTACCTCATGTGCCGTCCCACCTACTTCGCGGTCGAGTACGCGATCAACCCCTGGATGGACCCGGCGGCGGGCGTCGACCGCGCACGCGCCATCCGTCAGTGGGAGGGGCTGCGCGACCTCTACCTCTCCCTGGGCCACCGCGTCAGCGAGATCGCCCCCGTCGACGGCCTGCCCGACATGGTCTTCGCCGCCAACGGGGCCCTGGTCGTGGACGGCAGGGTCTACGGGGCGCGCTTCGCCAGCGCCGAGCGAACCCCCGAGGGCCCGGCCTACCTCGACTGGTTCCGCCAGGCGGGCTACACCGAGACCCGCGAGCCCAAGCACGTCAACGAGGGCGAGGGCGACTTCCTCACCCTGGACGAGGTGGTCCTGGCCGCCACGGGCTTCAGGACCGAGGCCGCCGCGCACCAGGAGGCCGAGCGCTTCCTGGGCCGCCCCGTCGTCACCCTCCAGCTGACCGACCCCCGCTTCTACCACCTGGACACCGCGCTGTTCACCCTCTCCGGGGACCGGATCGCCTACTACCCCGGGGCCTTCTCGGCCGGAAGCCAGCGGGTGCTGCGCTCGCTCTTCCCCGACGCGCTCCTGGCCACCGAGGAGGACGCCGCCGTGCTCGGCCTCAACGCCGTGTGCGACGGCCGCAACGTCGTCATCGCCGCCGAGGCCACCGCCCTGGCCGACCGCCTGCGAGCCCTGGGCTACGCCGTCCACCCCGTGGAGCTGGACGAGCTGCGCCGGGCCGGGGGAGGCGCCAAGTGCTGCACCCTGGTCCTGCGCGACGCCGCCTACTGAGGGCGCACCGGACCCGAAGCACGCGCGCCCGCCGCCGCCCGAACCCGCCGCCGTACGGCCGACGCGGAGCCGGACCGGTGTGGGAAATACCACCGGGGGACGGCCCCGACGGGCCGACGCCACAGGTCACGCACGCGCGCCCGCCGCGGACCGTGCGCGGGGGCTCGTACGGGGGACCACCGCCCCTGGCCGGACGCCCCCGCCGCCATAAAGTCTGGGTACTTGACTTCCTCCCTCTCCTCGAAGGAGGGGGATCCCGACCGAACCTAACAGCCTGGTGCCGCTCGCGCGGCGACCCTCACGGGCCCGGTTTCCTGTTTCGACGCCGACTGCGGAAGGGAGGACCCTTGCCGACTCACACCAGCTCCCCAGGCATCACCCGAGACTGCTTCCCGGGCTGCGACTCGACCAGCCGCAAGGACGTTCTTGGCCGCGTTGAGATCCCGATCATGCCGGGTGCGACAGGAAGGGCACGTCCACGACCGGGTGCCCAACGAAAGCCGATCCAGCAGGTACCCGCACGCAGAACAGGTCTTGGAGGAGGGAAACCACCGATCCACCACCACCAGCGTGCGGCCCGCACGCGCGGCCTTGTACTCCAGCTGACGGCGGAACTCTCCAAGGCCGGCGTCCAGAACCGACCGGTTCAGCCCGGCCTTTTGACGGACCCGCTGACCGGGTCGCTCGGCGGTGCCGCGTGCGGAGGCGGTCAGGCCCCGCACGTGCAGGTCCTCGATGGCGATCAGGTCGTGCTCGCGCACCAAACGCGTGGTGGTCTTGTGCAGGAAGTCAGCGCGGGCGTGGCGGACCTTGCGGTAGGCGGCCGCGACTTTGCGCTTGGCCTTGCGGCGGTTGGCCGAGCCGCGCTGGGTGCGGGCCATGCGCCGCTGGTAGCGCTTGAGGTTGCGGGCCTTGCGCTCCACGTGGCGGGGGTTGGCGATCTTCTCGCCCGTGGACAGGGTCGCGAAGTCCTTCACCCCCAGATCCACAGCCACCTCAGAACCGGTGTCCGGTGCCGGGTCAGGATCGTCGGTGTCCACGGCGAGAGTGGCGTACCAGCGCCCGTCCGCCTCACGCGAAACGATGACCGTGGTCGGGTCCAGCGACGCGAGGTCGACGTCGTTGAAGGACCACGCCACCTCAAGCGGTGCCTGCTGTTTAGCCAGGAACAGCTGTGCATCCTTGATGCGAGACGCCGACCGGGTGTAGTGCGCCGACTGTCGGCCCTGCCGGTTCTTGAACCGGGGGTACTTGGCCCGCCCGGCGAAGAAGTTCGCGAACGCGCTGTGCTGGTGGCGCAGGGTCTGCTGCAACGGCACCGAGGACACCTCGGACAGGAACGCCAGGTCTTCGGTCTTCTTCCACTGGGTCAGCGCCTGGTCGGTCTATTTGTAGGAGGTGTTCTCGCCGTGCTGGTGGTAGGCGGTGTGGCGGTCGGCGAGGGTCTTGTTCCATACCAGGCGCACGCATCCGAACGTGCGGGCCAGTTGGGCCTGCTGTTCGGGGTCCGGGTAGGCCCGGCACTTGTACGCCGTCCGCATACGGCAAAAATTACACCAAGGGAGATCATGGGTAAGGCAGAACGGAAATGTGGTGGTCGTGTGCCCTGGGCTCCTCCCCGCCCTGAAGGACGGGGCATCCTCCGGGAGACATGGTGAAGAGCACACAGCGCAGACTCCCGCGTCGGCTCAGGGAAGAGCAGATGATCGACGCCGCCGTCACCGCGTTCTCGCGCGGCGGCTACCACACCGTGAGCGTCGAGGACATCGCCGAGGCGGCCGGTACCTCCAAGCCCACCGTGTACCAGTACCTGGGCTCCAAGGAGAGGATCTTCACCGCCTGTGTGCGCCGCGAGACCGACCGGCTCATCGAGGCCGTGCGCGCCGCCGCGCACGATCCGCACGCCCCGGCGGAGGACGACCCCCTGCGCCGGGGCATGCAGGCCTTCTTCGTCTTCGTCACCGGCAACCGCGCGAGCTGGACCGTGCTGTACCGGCACGCGGACCTGCGGGGCGAGCCCTTCGCGGGGGAGTCCGTGCGGCTCAGGGACCGCGTCACGGCCGAGGTGGCCGACCTCATCACCGCGTGCACGCGCGAGGGCTACGGTGACCTCGCCCCCAAGGACGCCCAGCTGCTGGCGCGCATCGCGGTCAGCACCGCCGACGCCTTCGCCGACTGGTTCCTGGAGCACCCCGAGGAGAGCCCCGAGACCATGGCCCGGCACGTCACCGACCTGACCTGGGCCCACCTGCGCGCCCGCCGCGAGGGCGCCGGGGTCTGACCCCCGGTGCTCCGCGCGGCGGAGCGCCGGTCCGGTCGGCGCCACCGGCCGCGCGGTCGCCTCCGCCGCGGCGCGCGGGCTCAGCCCCTGTGGTTCAGCGCCAGGACGCTGACCAGGTCGTAGGCCACGTGCGAGGCGGCGGTCGCGGTGATCTGGGCGTGGTCGTAGGCCGGGGCGACCTCCACCACGTCGGCGCCCACCAGGTTGCAGGAGGCCAGCCCGCGCAGGATCTCCAGCAGTTCGCGGCTGGTTAGGCCGCCCGCCTCCGGGGTGCCGGTGCCGGGCGCGTGTGCCGGGTCGAGCACGTCGATGTCCACCGACACGTACAGCGGGCGGTCGCCGATGCGCTGGCGCAGCGCGTCGGCGACCTCGTCCACGCCCCTGCGCATGACGTCGGCGGAGGTGACGATGCCGAAGCCGAAGCGGCGGTCCTCCTCCAGGTCCTTCTTGCCGTACAGCGGGCCGCGGGTGCCCACGTGGCACAGGGCCTCGGTGTCCAGGATCCCCTCCTCCACGGCGCGGCGGAACGGGGTGCCGTGGGTGTAGGGCTCGCCGAAGTAGGTGTCCCAGGTGTCCAGGTGGGCGTCGAAGTGCAGCAGGGCGATCGGCCCGTGCTGGCGGTACAGCGAGCGCAGCAGCGGCAGCGCGATGGTGTGGTCGCCGCCCAGGGTGACCAGGCGGGTGCCCGCCCGCACGAACTCGGAGGCGCCCTGGTCCAGGGTCTCCACCGCGTCGCCGATCGAGAAGGGGTTGACCGCGATGTCGCCGCCGTCGACCACCTGCGCGGAGGCGAACGGGGACACGTCCAGGCCCGGGTTGTAGGGGCGCAGCAGACGGCTGGCCTCGCGGATGGCCGAGGGGCCGAAGCGCGCGCCGGGGCGGTAGGACACGCCGGTGTCGAAGGGGACGCCGACCACGGCGATGTCGGCGTGCTCGACCTGGTCGATGCGGGGCAGCCGGGCGAAGGTGGCCGGTCCGGCGAAGCGCGGTACGAGGCTGGAGTCGGTGGGGCCGATCGGTGCGTTCACGGGTGTCCTTCTCGTCGTCGGTGCGGTGTTCGGTCCTGCCGTGCGGCAGCCGCGCGGGTGCTCCCGGTGCGGGCGGAGGAGCGCAGGGGAACGAAAGCGACCATGTTTGGGCAGATCACACGAACCCCGGACAGGTTAGACAGCCGACGCGGCGTCCTCCAGTGGACGAACCATCCACAGACATGCGTTGTACTGGATGAGGTATCCAGAACATGCGGTCAGCGCACCCCCGTGCGGAGGCCCTCGGAGCGAGAGCGCCTTCCCCCCCTTCCGACCCGCCGGTCGGGGGACGCGGGCCGGGTCGCGGAGGGGGCAGGGATGGCGGAGCAGAGCCGGGCACAGGTCCACACGGTGCCGTTGAGCACCGTCGTGGGCCGCCGCGACCTGGGGCTGGTCACCCTCGTGGCCGCCGGGGACCCGGGGATCGGCTGGGCGGTGGCCAGCGAGCTGGCCGACCCGGCCGCCTACCTGCGCGGCGGCGAACTGCTGCTCACCGCGGGCGTCAACCTGCCCGCCACCCCCGCCGATCTGCGCGGCTACGTCGACTCCCTGGTCGGCGCGGGGGTCAGCGCCGTCGGCTTCGGCGTCACCCCGGTGCACGACACCGTCCCCGCCGGGCTCGTCGAGCAGTGCCGCGCGCGGGGGCTGCCCCTGGTGGAGGTGCCCCGTCCCACGCCCTTCGCCGCCGTCAGCCAGGCGGTGGGCGCCCAGCTCCAGGAACTGCACCTGCGCGACCTGCGCCGCCTGGGCGAGGCGCACCAGGCCCTGGCCCTGGCCGTCACCGCCGACGCCCCCGTGGACCGGGTCCTGCGCGTCCTGGCCGAGGCCCTCGGCGGCTGGGCGGTCCTGGTCCGCCCGTCGCCCGCCGTGCCGGGCGGCGCCCACCGCACCGCGGGCGCCCCGGCCGAGCTGCACCCCGAACTGCACGGGCTCGCGGACCGGCTCACCCGGCCCCGCGGCCCGCGCAGCGCCAAGGCCCGGGCACGGGGGGACGAGGTCTTCCTGCACACCGTCGGCACCCCGCCGCAGGAGCACGGCGTGGTCCTGGTCGGCCGCCCCGAGCCGCTGGGCGTCACCGACCGGGCCGTCCTGCGCACCGCCACCGCCCTGCTGGAGTTGCTCGCCCGCACCTCCCAGGGCGCCCCGCCCGCCCCGGGCCGCCTGATCACCGGCCTGCTCCTGGACGGCGGGCTCACCGACGCGGCCGTGCCGCTGCTGGCCGAGCTCACCGCTCCGACGGGCGCCTGCGCGGGGTCAGCGATACCCGCGGCCTCCGCGACGACCGGCGCACCGGAGACACCCGCCACTCCGACCGCACCGGCCACCCGCGCCGGATCAGCGGCGCCCGGCGCCTACCGGGTCCTGCGTGCCCGGCCCGCCGGACGGGGACGCCACACCGCCCCCGCCGCGCTGTCCCTGGGCACCCGGCTGCTGGACGCGGGTCCCGGCGAGGACCTGCGCGCCGTCCTCGCCGACCGTGGCGACACCGCGCACCGGACCCACCTGGACCTGCTGCGCGACCACGGCTGGATCGGAGCCCTGAGCGGGCCGGTGGACCCGGCGGAGCTGGCCGCGGCGGACCGCCGGGCCGCCGCCCTGCTCACCCGCGCCCGCGCGGTCGGCGGGCCGCTGCTGGAGGAGCCCGCCGACCCCTTCGACGTTCTCCTGGGGCCGGGGGGAGGCGACGACCTGGCCCGCCGCGTCCTGGGGCCGCTGGCCGAGGACACCGACTCCGCGCGGCTGCTGCGCCGCACCCTGCGCGTCTGGCTCACCCGGCACGGCAACTGGGACCGGGCCGCCGCCGACCTGGGCGCCCACCGCAACAGCGTCCGCTACCGGATCGGACGGGTCGAGCGCGACCTGGGCGTGGACCTGGCCGACGCCGAGCAGCGCATGCGGCTGTGGTTCGCGCTCACCCGCTGGCAGCACTGACCCGGGCTCCGCGGTCCCGGATCCCGGGCTCGGTACCACCCCGGCCGACACGCCCCGCGCGGGGCGCGGGAGCGTGCGCGTCCGGGTGTCGTGTGACGCGGGCATGTGTCCGGGAAAGTGTCGTTGCGGCATTACCGGCCGTTTTAGGAAATTCCGCTGTTCCGTTCGCTCCCGGACCCCTTTTCGAAGACGCGTCCACCGCCTTTCGGCGACCGCGGACGCGGGCGCCGCGCCGGATACGCGCGGAGCCCCAGGGGTTTCCGGCATCCGCCAGGCAACGGGATCCCCGTCCGCTGCGGGGGTCGCGATGGGGCATAATCCGGTGATGAAACGGAAGCGGAGGTGAGGGCGGCCTCCGAAACATGTGTGTATTTCCGTTCCCTCAACCCTGTCGAAGCCGAACCGGGAAAATTGATGAACGCCGTTGCGAACGCGAGCTCAGGGGACCGCATGTCTTTTTCGTCGCTGGACACGGCCCTGCCGGCCGGGGCCGACGCCCGCGAGCACGCCCGCCTGCTCCGGCGCGTGCACGAGGCCTCGCTCGCCGGGCGTCCGGCGCCCGCCTCCCTGCGACCGGTCATCGAGGACTCCTGGTCCCGCACCCGACGCTTCGGGATCGACCCCGACAGCGCCCCGCCGCCCCGCATGGTCCGCCTGGACGAACTCCAACGGCACCGGGACGCCTCCCCGATCGCCGAGGTCCTGCCGCTGATCCGCCGCTCCCTCGTCTCGGTCGCCGACGAGGCCGACCACATCATGCTGGTCACCGACGCCTCCGGGCAGATCCTGTGGCGCGACGGCTCCCACCGCATCCGCTCCCTCGGCGACCGCGTCGGACTCGTCGAGGGCGCCTTCTGGAACGAGGGCAGCACCGGCACCAACGCCATCGGCACCGCCCTGGTCGTGGGGCGGCCCGTGCAGGTCTACTCCGCCGAGCACTTCGTACGCAACTTGCACGCCCTCACCTGCGCCTGCGCCCCCATCCACGACCCCCGCGACGGCCGCCTGCTCGGCGCCGTCGACGTCACCGGCCCCGTCTCCACCATCCACCCCTCCACCCTCGCCCTGGTCAGCGCGGTGGCCCAGCTGGCCGAGGCCCATTTGCAGAGCATCCACCACACCCACCTGGAGCGGCTGCGCTCGGTGGCCGCGCCCCTGCTGGCCGGGATGAGCGAGCGCGCGCTGGTGGTGGACGAGGCCGGGTGGACCGCCGCCGCCGTCCACATGGAACCGGTCCGCAGGGTGCTGCTGCCCAAGCACCGCGAGAGCGGCACCGCCTGGCTGCCCGCCCTGGGGGAGTGCGCCCTGGAACCCCTGCCCGGCGGCTGGCTGCTGCGCCCCCGCCCCGCGGCGGAGACCGCGCCCTCCACGGTCACCCTGGACCTGACCCGGCCCTCGCCCAGGATGGTGGTCGCCGGGCCCAGCGGGGAGTGGGCGCACCGGCTCACCCCGCGCCACGCGGAGCTGCTGCTGCTGTTGGCCGTGCACCGGGGCGGGCGCACCGGCGCGCAGCTGTCCCAGGACGTGTTCGGCGCGGGCGGGCACGTGGTGACGGTGCGCGCCGAGCTCTCGCGCGTGCGCCGCCACCTGGGCGGCATCATCCAGAGCCGTCCCTACCGGTTCAGCGGAGAGGTGCGGGTCCGGGTGTCCCGGCCCGCCTCCCCGGTGGACCTGCTGCCCGGGTCGGTGGCACCCGGGGTGCGCGCACTGCGGGACGCGCTCCGCGACGGGGACTGCCCCATGGCTCTGCGCGACGAAACCGCAACCTAGTGCAACCGTTGCCGTGTCGTCCGGCGTGCGATGGACTGTGCGTGCGCGGCCCAGAGTCGGTGGCCGCCGCGGGGCAAGAGAGGGCCCGGCGGCGGACCGCGGACGAAACGCGTGGCGCGTCCACGGCCTTGGGACCTTGAGGGGGGTTCCGGGGGAGAGTAGCGGAGAGGCGCCACCGGGCTCGGATGGCCGACCACGGGGATTCGGGGGAACCCCCCGGGGCCATCGCGCCGACGGTACGCCCCACGCGGGAGCTCGGCTTCCCGGGGTGTGCCGATGCGAGGGGGCGGGTTCAGGGGGACCCGCCCCCTCGCCACGCCCGTCACCGTGAGCCCCCGCCCCGCCGGGCGGACGGGTTCCTTTCCCCCGGTGCCGTCCTCCGCGAGTCCCCGCGCCGCGCCGTGACCCGCGCCGCGAATCCCCATCCCGCTGGCATCCGGCTGATGGCCGGGGAAAGAGCGGCCCATGTTCTCGCCTCCCCCCGTGAACCCCGCGGCGCATGGGTAGTTCACCGAGGAGGACGGGGCGAGGGGAGCGGGTGTGACCGGTGTGGCGAACAGCACGTGGGGGACCCGTGCCGCGCCCGTGCCTCGACGCTGGGCTAGACTCGGTGCATTTACCGGGTCGTGTCCACTCACGACCCAGCCCATCCGACCACCCCACCCGCGACTCCGGGCACCGCGCCCGCTGACGGGGACGGGGTGTGAACCGCGGGGACGGCGAGGACGTCGAACCCGGGAGCGCCGAGAGTTCCCGGGCGGCCCCCGCCCTGCCCCACAGAACGTCCTTCCTTCGGAGGTGGACCGTGTCCGCTGACCACCGAGAGCAGCAGCCCAGCCAACAGGGTTCGCGTATCGACCCGCACGTCGGCCGCTACGCACGCCGAGCACAGGGCATGGTCGCATCGGAGGTCCGCGCACTCTTCGCCGTCGCTTCGCGTCCCGAGGTGGTCTCCCTCGCCGGGGGCATGCCCAACGTCGCGGCGCTGCCCCTGGAGCAGATCGGCGAACTGGTCAAGGACGTCGTCTCCGAGGAGGGCACGGCCGCCCTCCAGTACGGCTCCGCCCAGGGCGACCCCGTGCTGCGCGAACAGCTCTGCGACTACATGTCGCTGGAGGGCATCACCGCCAGCCCCGACGACGTCATCGTCACCGTCGGCTCCCAGCAGGCCCTGGACCTGATCACCCGCGTCTTCGTCGATCCGGGCGACATCGTGCTGACCGAGGCCCCCACCTACGTCACCGCGATCAACACCTTCGCCGCCTTCCAGGCCGACATCCGCCACGTGGGCATGGACGAGCAGGGCGTGATCCCCGAGGAGCTGGAGGAGGCGCTCGTCCGCGCCGAGCTGGACGGGCGGCCGGTGAAGTTCTTCTACACCGTCCCCAACTTCCAGAACCCCGCCGGGATCACCATGACGGCCGAGCGGCGCGTGCGGGTGACCGAGACCTGCGAGCGCCACGACGTGCTCATCGTCGAGGACAACCCCTACGGTCTGCTGCGCTACGACGGCGACCCCGAGCCCACCCTCTACTCCCAGAGCGAGGGCAACGTCGTCTACCTGGGGTCGCTGTCCAAGACCTTCTCGCCCGGCCTGCGCATCGGCTGGGCGCTGGCCCCCGCCGCGGTGCGCGCCAAGCTCGTCCTGGCCGCCGAGTCGGCGATGCTCAGCCACTCCACCTTCAACCAGCTGGTGGTACGCCGCTACCTCAACACCTTCCCCTGGCGCGAGCAGATCAAGTCGTTCAACACCATGTACGGCGAACGCCGCGACGCGATGCTCAACGCGCTGACCGCGATGATGCCCGCGGGCTGCACCTGGACCCGCCCCCAGGGCGGATTCTTCGTCTGGGCCACCCTGCCCGAGGGCATCGACTCCAAGGCCATGCTTCCCCGGGCCGTCACCGAACGGGTCGCCTACGTGCCCGGCACCGGCTTCTACGCCGACGGCCGCGGCCGGGCCAACATGCGCCTGAGCTTCTGCTACCCCACACCCGAGCAGATCCGCGAGGGCGTGCGCCGTCTCGTCGGAGCCATCGAGGGTGAGATCGACCTGCGTGATACGTTCGGCACCACCCTGGCCCCGAGCACCGAGGGCGTACAGGCCCCCGCTCCGGACCTGCCCTGACACCCCATGAGGGCACCCCATCATGACAGCAGCACAGAAGGAGGTCCGCGCCGTGGCAGACCTTGACCGGGTCCTCGTCCTGGCCGGGGGCCTGTCCCCCGAACACGAGGTGAGCGTTCACTCCGGGCGCGGCGTCGCCGAGGCGCTGCGCCGACTGGGCGTGGAGGTCCAGGTCGCCGACGTGGACTCCACCCTGTTGGACCGCCTCGTCCAGGACCCGCCGCAGGTGGTCTTCCCCGTCCTGCACGGGGCCGCGGGGGAGGACGGCGCCATCCGGGAGGTCCTGGAACTGGTCGGGGTGCCCTACGTGGGCGCCCGGCCGGGGGGCTGCCGCCTGGCCTACTCCAAGCCCGCCGCCAAGGCGCTGCTGGCCGCCAGGGGCGTGCGGGTGCCGCGCGGCGCCGCCCTGCCCAAGTCGACCTTCCACGACCTGGGCGCTCCGGCGCTGATGGACCGGCTCGCCGACCGGCTGGGCCTGCCGCTGTTCGTCAAGCCCGACCGGGGCGGCTCCGCGTTCGGCGCGGCCCCGGTCGGCTCGGTGCAGGAGCTGTCGGCCGCCCTGGTGTCCTGCTTCGCCTACAGCGACTCGGCCCTGGTCGAGGAGCAGGTGCAGGGAACCGAGCTGGCCGTGGGCGTCCTCGACACCGGCGACGGGCCGGTGGCGCTGCCGCCGGTGGAGATCGTGCCCGACGGCGGGGTGTACGACTACGCCGCCCGCTACACCGCCGGGCGCACCGAGTTCTTCTGCCCGGCGCGCCTGGACCCCGCCACCGTCGCCGAGGCCACGGAGGTGGCGCTGACCGCGCACCGCGTCCTGGGGTTGCGGGACCTGTCCCGCACCGACGTCATCGTGGGGGCCGACGGCCGTGTCACCTTCCTGGAGACCAACGTGGCCCCGGGCCTGACCGAGACCTCCACCTTCCCGATGGGGGCGGCCGCCGCCGGGCTGGACTTCGGGGTCGCGTGCCGGGAGCTGGCCCACCAGGCGCTGCTGCGCGGCTGACCTTCCCGACGGGTCCAGGCCGCGGGCCGGGCGCCGCCGATCCCGGCGGCCCCGGCCCGCGGCCGTTCGGGAAGGCCCCGAGCCTCAGTCGCCGGGAGCGTCCAGGGCCCGCTCCAGGACGTCGCGCACGGTGGCGCTCAGCAGCCCCACCTTGTACCCGGTCGCGGGCAGCGGGGAGCACAGGTCGGCCAGGCCCTCCAGAGCCCCGGCCACGCCCTCGTCCAGAGCCTGGCCCGCACACGCGCCCACCAGGGCGGCCTCCACCTCGGGCAGCCGCAACGGGGTGCGCGCCACCCCGCCCACGGCCACGGCAGCCGAGGTCACCGGCCCCAAGCCCCCGTCCGCCAGGGCCAGGCGCACCACCGCCTCCACCAGCGGCCACTCCGCGCGAGAGCGCCCGGTGGCACGGCGGTAGGCGGACCGCTCGCCCGGAACCGGGACCGGCAGCGCCACCGACACCAGCACCCGGCCCGGCTCCAGCACGTGGTCGCGGGTCGGGTCGGCGGCGTCGTAGAGGTCGGCCACCGCCATCTCGGTCCGCCCGTTGCCCGCCACCAGCACCGACGCGTCGTGGGCCAGCAGCGCCACCGCCAGCGAGGACGGGTGCGGAGCCGCGCACGGGCCCTGGTCCACGACCACCCCGTACAGGTGGTCGCCCCCGCGCGCCGGGCAGGAGTCCCCGCCCGTCTGGAAGCAGTCGAAGGCCGGGTTGCGCAGGTACCAGCACCGGTTGCGCTGGAGCAGGTTGCCGCCCAGCGTCGCGGCGTTGCGCACCTGCGGCGTGGCCAGCGCCCGCGCCGTGGCCGCCAGCGCCGGATAGGCCGCGGCCAGCGCGGGGTCCGCGGACAGCTCGGCGACGCCGGTCAGCGCGCCCACCCGGGCCGAGCCGTCGGGGCGCCACTCCACCCCGCGCAGCTCCTCCACCCCGGTCAGGTCGACCACGGGCGCCGGTTCCAGGACCCCCGAGGCCAGGCACGCCGTCAGGTCGGTGCCCCCGGCGCGCGGGCGGGCGCCCGTGCCCTCCAGCCCGGTCAGGGCCTCCTCCAGCCCCGTGGGGCGTGTGGTCGCGGTCAACGCAGTCCCTCCAGCAGTCGGTCCGGGCGGATGGGCAGGTCCAGGGGGCGCCAGCCGGTGGCGTCGTGCACGGCGTTGGCCACGGACGCGGCCACGCCCACCAGCGAGATCTCGCCCAGGCCGACCCCCGCGCCCGCGGCGTGCTCGAAGCCCTCCTGGTGGAAGTGCACCTCGGTCTCGGGGACGTCGCCCAGCCCTGGGAGCCGGTAGTCCTCCAGGTTGTCGGTGAGCACCACTCCGGTGGCCGGGTCGTGGCGGCGCTCCTCGAAGAGCGCGTACCCCACGCCCTGCACCACGGCACCCTCGGCCTGGTTGCGGGCCAGCCGCTCGGCGTACACGCGGCCCACGGCCAGCCCCGCCCAGCAGCGGGTGGGGCGCACCCGGCCCAGCAGGGTGTCCACCTCCACCTCCATCACGTGCACGGCGCCGCTCATGCCCCGGCCCACGGCCAGGTCGTCCATGTTCGGGGTGAGCGCGCCCCGGCGGTCCCGGCCGCGCTCACCGACCACCCGCACCCCCTCGGCCGCGGTCAGCGCGTCCTTGAGGGCGTGCTCGGGGATCGGCCCCGTGGCGGGGACCCGCGGCTCGCGTTCGCGCAGCTCGGCGCGTAGCCGGTCGGCGGCGTCGGCCGCGGCGGGCCCCATCGAGGTGGTGGTGCGGCTGCCGAAGGAACCGGTGCCGTGCACCGAGGAGCTGTCACCGATCTCCACGCGCACGTCGGCGGCGGACATCCCCAGCCGCTCGGCGACCACCTCGCCCAGGACCGTGCGGATACCGGTGCCGATGTCCTGGGTGGCCGAGCGCACGACCACCGCGCCGTCGCGGACCGACAGCTCGACCTTCGCGCTCGGGCCCATGAGGTAGAGCCAGTTGGAGGCGGCGACGCCGACCCCGCGCCGGAACCGGCCGGTGCGGGACCCGCGCGGGCGCTCGCGCCACAGTTCCAGGGCGGCGGCCCGCTCGTACAGGGCCCGGCGCTTGGGGTTGCCGTCCCAGCGGCGGCGCAGGGACAGGGGGTCCTCGCCCAGCCGGTGGGCCATCGTGTCCACGGCCTGCTCCATGGCCCAGGACATCGGGGCGCCGCCGGGGGCACGCATGGGCAGGCCCGGCGGGCGGTGGGTGACCACGTCGAAGTCGCGGGCCCGGCGCGGTGAGCGCCCGTACATCAGCAGTCCGAAGACGGCCGTGGTGGAGCCCACCGAGACGCCGCCGTCGCCGTGGGAGTCCACGGTCATCGCCGCCAGGTCTCCGGAGTCGTCGGCGAGCAGCGCCACCCGGGTGCGGGTTCCGGGGCGGTTCCCGGCGTCGGTGAGCTCCTCGGCGCGGTCGAAGGACACGCGCACCGGGGCGTGGGCGAGCCGGGACAGCTCGACCGCGGCGACCATGTCGACCGACAGCTTGGCCTTGGCGCCGAAGCCGCCGCCGACGTACTCGCTGAGCACGTGCACCTTCTCCGGCGGCAGCTTCCAGCGCTCGGCGGCCTTCTGGGCGACCTTGGCCACCGCCTGGGTGGACGTCCGCAGGGTCAGCGAGCCGTCGCGGTCCCAGGAGGCCACGCACACGTGGGGCTCCAGCGGGCTGTGCATCTGCACGGCGGTGGTGTACTCCTGGGCGACCAGGCGCGGGTCCCGGCGTTCGGCGGCCGTGCGCAGGCGCCGCACCGCGGTGGCGCCGCGCCAGCCGACGCTGGAGGGACCGCGCGTGTTGCCGTCCCAGCGGGCCGGGAGACTGGGGCCCTCTCCGTAGGAGGGGGCGGCCTGGCGTTCGGCGCGCGTGGTGTACACCTGCGGGGTGTCCTTCGCGCGCGCCTTCTCGATGTCGAGCACGGCGGGCAGGGGGTCGTAGTCCACCCGCACGGCCCGTGCGGCGGCGCGGGCCAGGGCCGCGGTGGGCGCGGACACCGCGGCGACGGGCTGGCCGACGTAGCGCACCGTGCGCTCCTCGCCCAGCAGGTCGACGAACACCGGGTGCGGGTCCAGGGGCTGTCCGGGCCCGGGACGGCGGGCGGCCGCGTTCCGCGCCCCGCCGGGGTCGACGGCGCGCACCCGCGCGTGGGCGTGGGAGGAGCGCACGATCACCCCCTCCCAGGTGCCCTCGGGGGCCAGGTCGGCGCTGAAGCGGGCCCGGCCGGTGACCTTGGCCAGGGCGTCCGCGCGCGGCGGCGCCTGCTCGGGCTCGGTGTCGAACTCGCCCGCGCAGGCGGCGTCCACGGCGGCGAAGATCCCCTCGTAGGCGCCGCAGCGGCACAGGTGCCCGGCCAGGGCGTCGGCCACGCGGTCGCGGCCGGGGCGGACGTCGCCGTGCTCGGCGCGCCAGGAGTCGACGAAGGCGGAGGCCTCCACCACGAACCCGGGCGTGCAGTAGCCGCACTGGAGCCCGTCGTGGGCGGCGAAGGCGCGCTGGACGGGGTGGTCGCCGCCCAGGCCCTCCACGGTGGTGACCTCGCGGTCTTCCAACAGGTCGGCGGGCAGCAGGCACGAGGCGGTGGGTGCTCCCTCCACCAGGACGGTGCAGGCGCCGCAGACCCCGGTGCCGCAGGCGATCTTGGTGCCGGTCAGGCCGAGGCGGTCGCGGATGTGCTCGGCCGCCGTGGTGTCGGGGGAGTCGGGGGCGGGGGAGGAGACGCCGTTGACTCGAACGTTCATGGGGTGGCTTCCCTCGATACGAAGTTGACATTGTCAACTTATGGGCGCCGCCGACCGATGTCAACGAGGTACCGCGTCCCGTGCGGCCGCGCCCTTCGCCACGGAGGGCTCCGCGGCTGCTCCGGGGACGCGCGGCCCCGACCGGGCCCCAGAAAAAAAAGGGGGAGGCCGGGCCGCCCCCTCGGCGGCCCGGCCTCCCCTCAGCGGATCCGGCTCAAAGCCCCAGCGCGTGCATGGAGAAGTGGAACGCGAACACGGCCGAGAGCACCCACATCAGCCAGCCCACGTCGCGCACGCGCCCCTGGGCCGACCTGACCAGCGTGTAGGAGATGATCCCGATGCCGATACCACTGGCGATGTCGAAGGTGAACGGCATCATCGCGATGGTCAGGAAGGCCGGGATCGCCACGGCGATGTCCGACCAGTCGATCTCCCTGATGTGCATCATCATCATGGCGCCCACCAGCACCATCGCCACGGCCGCGGCCTGAGCCGGGACCACGCCGAACACCGGGGCCAGGAAGATCGCCGTGAGGAAGAGCAGCCCCGTGACCACGCTCGCCAGACCGGTCCGGGCGCCCTCGCTCACCCCCGCCGTGGACTCCACGAACACCAGCGTCGCGGAGGAGCTGGTCAGGCCCCCGGCCACGGCGCCCGCGCCGTCGGTCACCAGGATCTGGTTGACCCGGGGCATGTGCCCGCTGGCGTCGGCGATGTCGGCCTTGGTGCCGATGGCCAGGATGGTGCCCAGGGCGTCGAAGAACCCGGCCAGCACCAGGGTGAACAGGATGACGCCCGCCGTGGTCGCACCGGCCGAGGTCCAGGCGCCGAACATGTCCACCTGGAGCAGCAGGCCGAAGTCGGGCGCCGCGAACGGGTTGCCGGGCAGCTCGGGGCTGGCCCCGCCCCAGGCCTGCGCGTCCAGGCCCGCCGCGTAGTGCACGACGATCGCCAGGACCGTGGCGCCGACGATGCCGTAGAAGATCGCGCCGGGCACCCCGCGCACCAGCAGGAGGCTGGCCAGCACCAGACCGCACACGAAGACCAGGATCGGCCACCCGTCGAGGTGGCCGCCGCCCCCGGCCGCGCCGATCTGGAGCAGGCCGCCGCCCTCCCCGGCGCTGACGAAGCCCGCGTTGTCCAGTCCGATGAGGGCCACGAACAGGCCGATGCCCACGCCGATGGCCATCTTGAGGTTGTGCGGCAGCGCGTTCATCACCGCGGTCCGCACGCCGGTCACGACCATGAGGATGATGGCGACGCCCTGCCACACGACCAGGCCCATCACCTCGGGCCAGGCCATCACGGGCGCGGCCTGGTAGGCCACGACCGCCATCACCCCCAGGGCGGCGGCGCAGGCGATCGGCGCCCGGCCGACCACCCCCATCATGATGGTGACCAGCCCGGCGGACAGGGCGGTCATGGTGGTCAGCTGTCCCGCGGACAGCACGTCGCCGTTCGCGTCGGAGACGCCGCTGAGGATGATCGGGTTCAGGACGATGATGTAGGCCATCGCCATGAAGGTGGTCAGCCCGCCGCGGACCTCGCGCCCGAAGGTGGAGCCGCGCTCGCTGACGAAGAAGAAGCGGTCGAGCCAGGATCGAGCCGTGGGCTTCCGGGCCCCCGAGTGCGGGCCGGAGTCCTTGAGTTGGGTCATGTCCCCTCCTGGAGGGAGATGAGCATGGCAGCCATCGCCATGTGTGGGGGGGGTGGATACTCTCAGTGTTCACATGAGGGTGTGTGCAGGACGGCGCTGTCCTGCCGGTACGCACCCGCCCCGGTGTCGGGGCGCCGACGAACCCGGGGCGGGCGGTTCATGGGGGGCGGCGCGGCGGGGGACCCCGCCGCCGCACCGCCCGTCGCGGTTACAGCTCGATGCCCACGATGTCCTCCGGGCGCACCGGCGCGTGGGTCAGGGCCCTGCCCGTGGCCGCGCGCACCGCGGCGACGACGGCCGGGGTCGAGGACAGCGTCGGCGGCTCACCCGCGCCGCGCAGCCCGTAGGGCGCGTGCGGGTCGGGGCGCTCCAGCACGTCGATCCGCATCGGCGGCGTGTCCAGGATGGTGGGGATGAGGTAGTCGGTGAACGAGGGGTTGCGGATCTCCCCGTCCTTGACCTGCACCTCCTCCATCAACGCCAGGCCCAGACCCTGCGTGGAGCCGCCCTGGATCTGCCCGGCCAGCTGCTGGGGGTGCAGCACCCGGCCCACGTCCTGCACCGCGTCGAGCGCGACCACCTTCACCAGGCCCAGTTCCACGTCCACGTCCACCACGGCCCGGTGCACGCACATCCCGAACTGGGTGTGCGAGGAGCCCTGGCCCAGCCTGGGGTCGAGCATCTCGGTGGGCCGGTGGTGGTACTCGCGGGTGTGCTCGACCACCGTGCCGCCGCGCGCCGACTCCCCCAGCAGGTCGGCCAGGGACACCAGCGCGCCGACCGTGGCCGACACCAGCTTGCCGCCGTCCAGGGACAGGTCGGTGTCGGGCAGCGCCTCGGGCACGATCCCGCGCTCGCGGGCCAGCGCGAACACCTCGGCGCGCACCGACGCGCACGCGGTCATGACCGCGCCGCCGGTCATGTACGACTGCCGCGAGGCCGAGGAGGAGCCCGCCGAGCCGACCTGGGTGTCGGCGGGGGCGATGACCACCTTCTCCACGCCCAGTTCGGTCCGGGCGATCTGCCCCTTGACCGTCACCAGGCCCTGGCCGACCTCGGCCGCAGCCGTGTGCACCAGCACCACCGGCTCGCCGCCCACGACCTCCAGCCGCACCCGCGCGGTGGAGTAGTCGTCGAACCCCTCCGAGAAGCACAGGTTCTTCAGCCCCAGGCCGTAGCCCACACCGCGCACCACGCCCTCGCCGCGCGTGGTGCCCGCCACCCCGCCCGGCAGGGTGCGCTGGTCGGCGGGGTCGGCCAGCGCGTCGCGCTCGGGCGGCATCGGCAGGTCGCGGCAGCGCTCCAGCATCTCCGCCATCGGCAGCGGCATGTCGATCTCCTGGCCCGTGATGATCCGCGAGCCCTGCGACATGGCGTTCCTGATCCGCAGGTCCACTGGGTGCATTCCCAGCTCCTCGGCGAGCCGGTCCATCTGCGACTCGTAGGCGAAGCAGGCCTGCACCGCGCCGAACCCGCGCATCGCGCCGCACGGCGGGTTGTTGGTGTACACCCCGTAGGCGTCCACCAGCACGTTCTCCACCTCGTAGGGGCCGATGCCCAGGGAGGAGGCCACGCCCACCACCGCGGGGGTCGCCGACGCGTACGCGCCGCCGTCCACGATGATCTCCGCCGTGGCGTAGAGCAGCGTGCCGTCCGCGCGCGCCCCGTGCTCGTAGCGCATTCTGGCCGGGTGCCGGTGCACGTGCCCGTAGAAGGACTCCTCGCGGTTGTACACGAACTTGACCGGTCTGCCGGTGCGCAGCGCCAGCAGGGCCGCGTGGATCTGCATCGACAGGTCCTCGCGGGCACCGAAGGCACCGCCCACCCCGGCCAGGGTCAGTCGCACCTTGTCCTCGGGCAGCCCCAGCGCCGGGGCGATCTGGCGCTGGTCCACGTGCAGCCACTGCGTGGCCACGTACAGGTCCACCCCGCCGTCCTCGGCCGGGACGGCCATGCCCGACTCCGGGCCCAGGAAGGCCTGGTCCTGCATGCCGACCTCGTACTCGGAGGACACCACCGCGTGGGCCTCGGCGCGCAGCCGCTCCAGTACCTCGCCCTCGCGCCCGTCCGAGCCCGCCGCGGCGGCGAACGCGCCCGTGCGCACCGGCTGGTAGCGCAGCCGGTTGCCGCGCGGGTTGTACTCGGGGTGGTCGGGGACCGTGCCCGGTTCGTGCACCGGCGGGCAGTCGGGGTCCAGTGCGGCCCGCCGGGAGTCGCTGACCGGCTCCAGCACCGCGTAGTCCACCCGGACGCGCTCCATCGCCCGCCGCGCGGTCTCGGGGTGGTCGGCGGCCACGATCGCCACCGCCTCGCCCTTGTAGCGCACCTTGCCGAAGGCCAGCACCGGCTGGTCCTGGTACTCCAGCCCGTAGCGCTTGTGCCCGGGCACGTCCTCGTGGGTGAGCACCGCGTGCACCCCGGGCACCTTCAGCGCCTCGGTGACGTCGATGCCGCGGATCTCGGCGTGCGGGTGGGGGCTGCGCAGGGTCGCCCCCCACAGCATGTCCTCCATCCACATGTCCGAGGAGTAGGCGAACTCGCCGGTGACCTTCAGGGTCCCGTCGGGGCGGCGCGGGCTGGAGCCCACCCCGTCCCTGGTCGTGCTCGTCAGGTCCGTCACGGTACGGGTCGTCGCCGCCATCAGCGGCTCACCTCCTGCGTCAGGGCGCGGTGCGCCGCACGGCCGCGCGCGGCGGCGGTCTCGGCGGACAGGGTGCGCAGCTCACCGCGGTCGACGACGGTGCTCCCGCCGACCCAGAGCCGCTCCAGGGGCGGGGTGGGGCCGAAGACCGCCGCCACCACCGGGTCCCCGATCACGTCGTAGCCGAACCCGTCCACCCGCCACAGCGCGATGTCGGCCAGCTTGCCCACCGCCAGGGAGCCCAGTTCGGCGTCGCGGCCCAGCACCCGGGCGCCGCCCAGGGTGGCCATCTCCAGCGCCTGGCGGGCGCTGAGCGCCTTGGGGCCCCTGCGGGCGCGGGCCATCAACAGCGCCTGGTGCATCTCACCGGCCAGCGGCGTCAGCTCGCTGGAGGCCGGGCCGTCCACGCCCAGGCCCACCGGCACGCCCGCCTCCAACAGCTCGGGAACCCGGCAGATCCCCGCGCCCAGACGGGCGTTGGAGGTGGGGCAGTGCGCCACCCCGGTGCCCGTGGCCGCGATCCGCCCGATCGCCGCGTCCGACAGGTGCACGGCGTGCGCGAACCACACGTCCGCGCCCAGCCAGCCGAGCTTCTCGGCGTACTCCACGGGGGTGCACCCGAACTCGGCCAGGCACTGCTCCTCCTCGTCGAGCGTCTCGGCCAGGTGGGTGTGCAGCCGCACCCCCCGGTCCCGGGCCAGCGCCGCGCTCTCCACCATCAGCTCGCGCGAGACCGAGAACGGCGAGCACGGGGCCACCGCCACCCGCGTCATCGCCTCGGGCGCGGTGTCGTGGTAGATGTCGATGGCCTCGGCGGTGCCCGCCAGGGCGCGCTCCAGCGACTCCACCACGGCGTCCGGCGGCAGCCCGCCCTGGCTCCTGCCCCGGTCCATCGACCCGCGGGCCAGGTCCAGGCGCACGCCCACCTCGCGGGCGGCCTCCACCTCGGCGGCCACGATGTCCCCGCGTCCCGAGGGGTGGATGTAGTGGTGGTCGGAGGCGGTCGTGCACCCCGACAGCGCCAGGTGGGCCAGACCGGCGGAGGTCGTCCCCGACACCACGTCGGCGTCCAGGCGGCCCCAGATCTCGTAGGAGCCCACCAGCCACTCGAAGAGCGTGCCGTCGGCGAACAGCCCCTGCGTCGCCCACTGGTAGAGGTGGTTGTGCGTGTTGACCAGGCCCGGCGTGACCAGGCACCCGCGCCCGTCCACGCGTTCGAGGCCCTCGGCCCCGGGTGCCGGTCCCGCGCCCACCGCGGCGATGCGCCCTCCGCGCACCACCACGTGGCCGTCGGCGTACTCCGCGCCGTCCACGGTCACCACGTGGGCGCCCTCGACGACGAACCCGTTCCCGTCCACCGCGCTCACGAGCCGCTCCCGACCCGCCGCGAGGCGGCCAGGCGCACCGCGTCGAGGATCTTCTCGTACCCGGTGCACCGGCACAGGTTGCCCGCCAGCGCCTCACGGATCTCGGCGTCCTCCGGCGCGGGCAGCCCCGCGCCCACCGTGCGCTCCAGCAGGTCGTCGGTCTGCACCAGCAGGCCCGGCGTGCAGAAACCGCACTGGACCGCGCCCGCCTCCACGAAGGCCTCCTGCACCGTGCCCAGCTCGCGCTCGGAGCCCTCGCCCCCGCCCTCGGTCAGGCCCTCCACGGTGCGCACCTCGCGTCCCTGCGCCTGCCCGGCGGCGATCATGCACGAGCACGCCGTCACGCCGTCGAAGTAGACCGTGCACGAGCCGCACTCGCCCTGCTCGCAGGCGTTCTTGCTGCCCGGCAACCCCAGCCGCTCGCGCAGCACGTACAGCAGGCTCTCGCCCGCCCACACGTCGTCGGCGGTGACGTCCTCGCCGTTGACCCTGAAACTCACGCGCATCGCGTGGCTCCCTTCCGGTAGTCGGTGACCGACCAGCTCAGTGCGCGGCGCGCCATCACCGAGAGCGCGTGCCTGCGGTACTCGGCGCTGCCCCGCTGGTCGTCGATGGGGCGGGCGGCCGCGGCCACCAGTTCGCCGAATTTGCGCACGACCGGTTCCGCGAGCGGGCGGCCGTCCTCCCAGTCGAACTCCGCCGCCAGGAACTCCTCGGCGGCCTCCGCGCGCAGCGGCGTGGGACCGGCCGAGCCCACGCCCGTCCCCACGGCCTGGCGCCCGGTGTCCAGGGCCAGCGAGAAGGAGGTCACCGCGATGACCATCGCGTTGCGCGTGCCGATCTTGGCGAACTGCTGGGGGCCCGTCGGCTCGGGCAGCAGCACCGCCGTGATCAGCTCGTCGGCCTGGCGCGCGGTCGTGCGCAGCGACAGGTAGAACTCGCGGGCGGGCACCCGGCGCCTGCCCCGCACCGACGCCAGCTCGACCACCGCGTCGGTGGCCAGCAGCGGCGGGTGGGACTCCCCGGCGGGCGAGGCGCCGCCCAGGTTGCCGCCCACGGTGCCGCGGTTGCGGATCTGCGGGGAGGCCACCGAACGCGATGCCCTGGCCAGCGCCGGGGCCCGCTCCGACAGATGCTCGATCACCGTGGTGTAGGGCACGCCCGCGCCCAGACGGGTGTGCTCCCCGTCCGGCCCGAACTCGGCCAGTTCGGGGATCCGGGTCAGGTCGATCAGGGCGGGCGGCCGCCTCTTGTCGAAGTTGAGCTCCACCATCACGTCGGTGCCGCCCATGATGGGCACCGCCTCGGGCAGGGCGCTCTTCGCCTCAAGGGCCTCCTCCAGTGTGGAGGGGCTCAGGAACTCCATGCTCGGTCCTCTTGTCGCCATGGTCGTGCCGCCGCTCACTCGCGGCCTGGCGCGGTTTGTCGGTCGCGTCGTCCCTGGTGGGTCTCGTCGATGTTGTGAAGTACACCACTGGTAGCGCGGTCACTACCAGCAAGTGATGACATGAAGTGTTCGCGGAACGAACGGTTATCGTTGGGCGTTTCCTACAAGTGGCGTCACCGGAGTAAGGTTCGCCGCCGTACCACCCGGGGGCGCCCGCCGCCCACACGAGCGACAGAGGGACGTTCATGCGGATCAGCGAGCTGCTCGCGGTCACACGGCTGCACCTGAGATTCCTGTCGGGGGCCGAGCACGCGCACCGCACCCTGCGGTGGGCCTACACCACCGACCTGCTCGAACCCGCCCGCTACCTGCGCGGCGGCGAGTTCGTCCTCACCGGCATGATGTGGCGTACCCGCCCCGAGGACTCGCGCACCTTCGTGGCCTCCGTCGCCGGGGCCGGGGCGGTCGCCGTCGGCGCCGGGACCGCCCTGGGCGAGGTCCCCGCCGACCTGGTGGAGGCCTGCCGCGCCCACGACCTGCCCCTGGTGGAGGTGCCCCCGGAGACCTCCTTCGGCGCGGTCACCGAGGAGGTGCTGCGCTCCCTGACCCAGCACCGCTTCACCACCATCGCCGAGACCCGCGACCGCCACCGCCGCCTCATGGCCGATGTCGCCGCCGGGGCCGACTTCCCCCGGGCCTTCGCCGAGGCCGCCGGGCAGACCGGACGGGCCGCCTGGGTCCTGTCCTGCACCGGTCGCCACATCGCCGCCTCGGGTGAGCCCCTGCCCGAGGACGAGCGCGAGTGGATCGCCGCCCGTGCCCTGACCGCCCCGACCCTGCCGCACACCGTCCGCACGCCCCAGCGGGAGGACCGTGCCCTCACGCTCCTGCCCGTCCAGGCCCGCGAGTCCCACCCCCTGGCCACCTGGCTGGTGGTCTGCGAGGGCGACCACGGCTCCTGGACCGAGGAGGAGCACGAGTCGGTGGCCGAACTCGTCTCCATCGCCGGGCTCGCCCGCAGCCGCGCCGAGGAGCGCGCCCTGACCGACGCCCGCCACCTGGAGGGGCTGCCCCGGTTGCTGGCGGCCCAGCGCTTCGACGAGGTCACCGAACTCCTGCGCGGCACCGACCCGGCCAGCGGCCAGGGCGGCCACGTCGTGGTCAGCGCCGTCATGCTGCCCGAGCCCCGGGTGCCCGACCTGGCCCGGCGCGTGCTCGCCGAACTGGTCGCCGACCGCCCCGGCGCCGTCGTCACCGGAGACGAGGACTCCCTGGCCGTCGTCCCGGTGGCCGGGACCGGCGCCCGCGCCAGCGCCGAGGACGTCCGCGCCGCGCTGCTGCACCGCGCCCGCGTCCTGGAGGGCGGCCTGCTCGACCACCGGCTCGCCATCGGCCTCAGCTCGGCCGTGCGGGGCGTGCCCGACCTGCGCGGCGCCGCCGTGGAGGCCCGCCACGCCCGCCGCCTGGCCGAGCTGCGCGGCGGCCGGTCCCGGGTGATCGCCGGGGCCGAGATCGA
Source organism: Nocardiopsis synnemataformans (assembly GCF_965343085.1). NCBI lineage: Bacteria > Bacillati > Actinomycetota > Actinomycetes > Streptosporangiales > Nocardiopsidaceae > Nocardiopsis > Nocardiopsis synnemataformans. The sequence continues at coordinate 28,031 of NZ_CBDRFA010000006.1, forward strand.
CTCCCACGAGCTGCTGCTGGCCTCGGTCCCCGAGGAGGTGCAGTCCTCCTACCGCGAGCGGCTGCTGGGCCCGCTGCTGGCCTACGACCGCGACCACCGCTCGGAGCTGGTGCAGACGCTGGAGCAGTTCCTGGCCCACTCGGGTTCCTGGCAGCGCTGCGCCGCCACCATGCACGTGCACGTCAACACGCTGCGGTACCGGATCGGCCGGGTGGAGGAGCTGACCGGGCGGGACCTGAGCAGCCTGGAGCACCGGGTGGACCTGTTCCTGGCGCTCAAGCTCCGGGACTGAAGCCCCGCCGGGGGAGGGGCTGCGGGGTGGGGGAGGGGTGCCGGGGGAGGGGAGCGGCCCGCACCGGGCGGCCCGCGTCAGGGGGGCGTGCCGGAGCGCGGGTGTCACAGGCCAGCGCTAGGGTGCTGGCGATGAGTACCGACCTCCTTCTCCCCGAGACCACCGGCGCCGACCTTTCCGGCGCCGACCTGCGCGAACTGCTGGCCCGGCCCCTGGACGCGCCGCGCGTGTTCACCCGCTGCGACCTGACCGAGGCGGACCTGCGCGACGCCGACCTGGTCGACGCCGTCTTCCGCGACTGCCGCCTGGACGGGGCCCGCCTGGAGCGGGCCGTCCTGGAGGGCGCGGTCTTCACCGGCGGCAGCGCCTCGGGGGCGGTGTTCTCGCACGCCGAGTGCACCGAGACCAGGTTCGAGCGGGTGGACCTGGCCAACACCCGCTGGCAGGGCGCCCTGCTCACCGACACCGCCTTCAGCGGCTGCCGGATGACCGGGGCCGGGCTGAACTCGCTGCGCGGGATCGGTTACACCTTCGCGCACTGCAACCTCATGCTGGCCCGCTGCAAGGGCCTGGTGCTGCGCGGTCAGACCCTGGAGGGGATGCGCATGGACGAGGCCGACCTGGCCAGCGCGGACCTGCGCGAGACGGTGTGGACGGAGTCGCGGCTGCGCGGCGCCAACCTGGTCAACGTCAAGCTGGCGGGGGCCGACCTGCGCGGCGCCGACCTGGGGGAGCCCGCCCTGGAGCAGGCCGGGTACCTGCGGGGGGCGAGCATCAGCCCCGCGCAGGCGGGCACCATCCTGGCCGCCCTGGGCATCACCGTCGTGGACTAGGCGCCGCTTTTATAAATCTACGTCGTAAAGGTGCTTGTTTCTTACAATTGTTTCAATGAGGGGAGTAAAAACAGAAACGACAATCAGAGATTGCAGTACAACCGACGCAGAGCCAGCGCCACCTGGAGACGCAGCCGCCCCGACACCTCGCGTACCGGCCAGCCCAGCAGGCGTTCGGCCCGCCCCACGCTCTCCTGGAGGGTGGAGTGGTGCACACCCGCCCGGACCGCCGCGGCCCGCAGGCTGGGGGAGGAGGCCACCGCGTCCAGGACCACCAGCAGCGGCGCTGCCTCGCGTGCCACCCGCTCCAGGGCCGCGACGTCCGGCACCGGTTCGCTTCCGGGCCGCACGGTGTCGGCCAGGAGCAGCAGCCCGCCCAGCTCCTCGGCGAACACCACGCACGGGCCCGGGTCGGCGCCGGTTCCCCGCGCGGTGAAGCGCAGCGCCCGGCGGGCGTCGTGCCAGGAGGAGGGCAGGGCCAGCGCCTCCACGGCCGGTCCCACCCCCGCCCGCCGCTCGCCGGGGGGCTCGGCGGCGGCCAGGACGCGGACGCCGCCGCCGTGGTCGGCCACCGCGCGGGCCGGGGAACCCGGGTTGATCCCCAAGCGGCGGGCGGCCCGGGCGCGCTGCTCCTCGGGCAGGTCGGGGTCGACCAGGGCCCGGGCCAGGGCGGCGCGTCCGCCCGCCGCGGGCGGGGTACGTTCGAGCCGGGTGCGGGCGGCGGCCGCCGCGCGTTCGAGGACCATCGCCTCCACCGGGCCGGGTTCGGCGGTGCGTTCCAGCCACAGCACGCCGCCGCAGACCCGGACCGAGCACCAGGAGGGGTCAGGGTCGGCGGCGGTGCGTCGGACCTCTCCGGCGGGGTCGATCCGTAGCGCGAGGCCGCGTCCGGGGTGGGTGAACCCGGCGGGGACGCCGGTCAGGACGGCGGCGCCGCGGACGACGGGTTCGATTCCGGCTCCGGTGAGTTCGTCGAAGTAGGCGATCACCTTGACGGCGGCGCCCGCTTCGGGGTCCAGTGCCGAGATCCTGCCCAGGAGCTCTCTCATACCTTCATGGTGCCCGGGTTCAGGCCTGGACGATGCGGCGCAGCCAGGGCAGGCGCGGGGCGTTGGCGTTGCGGCTGAGGGCGGCCTGGGGGGCCAGGATGTCGAAGCCGTGGAAGCCGCCGGGCCACACGTGGAGTTCGGCTGATCCGCCCGCCTGCCAGATGCGGGAGGCGTAGTCGACGACCTCGTCGCGGAAGGTCTCGGCGGAGCCCACGTCCAGGAAGGCGGGGGGTAGGCCGGACAGGTCGGTGGCGCGGGCGGGGGCGGCGTAGGGGGAGACGTCGGGGCCGCCCGCGGCCTGGCCGAGCAGGGCGTTCCAGCCGGTGGCGTTGGAGGTGCGGTCCCACATGCCCACCCCGGCCATCTGGTGGGCCGAGACCGAGTCGTTGCGGTCGTCGAGCATGGGGCACAGGAGCAGTTGTCCCTGGAGGGCGGGGCCGCCGCGGTCGCGGGCGAGCAGGGCGGTGGCGGCGGCCAGTCCGCCGCCCGCGCTGCCTCCGCCGATGACGATGCGGGTGGGGTCCAGGCCGAGGTCGGCGGCGTTGTCGGTGATCCAGGTCAGGCCCGCGTAGCAGTCCTCGACGGGGGCGGGGTGGGGGTGTTCGGGGGCGAGGCGGTAGTCGACCGAGATGAGGGCGAGGTCGAGTTCGTGGGCGGTTTCGAGGAGGCCGGGGATCTCGGGGCCGCGGTGGGTGCCCGCGATCATGCCGCCGCCGTGGATCCAGTAGAGGGCGCCGACGGGTGTGGTGGTGTGGGTGGGGTGCCAGTGGAGGAGGGGGATTGGGGTGTGGCCGGGCGCGTGGTGTGCGGTTTCGGTGTAGGCGGGGTGGAGGGTGGTGTCGGCGGGGAGGCGTTGGGCTTGTCGTTGGCGTAGGGCGGGGATCATGTCCGGGGTGATGGAGGGGGTGATCTGGTCGCCGAGGAGGGTCAGGGCGGCGGCGAGTTCGGGGTCGAGCGCGGGGCGGGGCGGGGTGGTCATGGTGGCCTCCGGTGTGGTGTGTCGTGCGTCACCATTGTCGGGGGTGGGTGTGTGCGCGGGGCAGTGCCGTGTGGCGGGTGTGTGCCGCCATACGGCGGGGTGCGCTCTGGTGGTGCCCCGGTCCGACTCCGGCCGTGCCCGGGTCCGAGGGGTTCTCGTCGCCGGGGACGGCCGGGGGTGTGGTGGTGGTTATGCGCCCAGGGCCTCGGCGATGGTCACCGGTACCCGGGGGAGGGTGTGGTCGCCGTCCTCGACGGCCCAGACGCATTCCTGGAGGACGCGGACGAGGGTCCAGGCGCGTGCGCGGTCGCGGGGGATGTGGGCGGCCTCGGAGACCAGGTCCAGGCGGCGGCGGGTCTCCTTGCGGGGGTCGCCGGTGGCGAGGGCTTCGTCCCAGCGGTTGTGCAGGGTGGGGAAGAGGTCGAAGCCGGGGTCTCCGGCGAGGGGTTTGGGGTCGATGGCGAGCCAGGGTTCGCGGTCGGTGCCGGGCAGTGGGGCGAGCACGTTCTGGAAGTGCAGGTCCCAGTGCAGGAGTCGGTCTCCGGCTTCGGGGGCCATCTCGCGGGCGCGGGCGGTGAGCGCGCTGATGCGGTCGCGTTCGTGTGCGGTGCGCAGGCGGGGAGCGAGGAGGTGGGCCCGGGTGACCATGGCGCGGGTGGTGTCGGCCAGGGTGCGCATGCCCTGTGGTGCCCGGTGGGAGGTGAGGCGGGCCAGGAGGGTGCCGATGGTGGTGAGGGCCTCGTCGATGGGGACGGGGTCGAGTGTGCGTGTGGGGTCGAGGGGTTCGAGGAGCATGGCGCCGGTGTCGGGGTCGTGTTGGAGGAGGCGTACGGCGCCGTCGCCGTTCCAGGTGCGCAGGGCGTGGGGTTCGCCTTCGCTCTCGGCGTCCACGGGTTGGATCTTGAGCATGGCGGGGGTGGCGTCGGTGCGTCGTACGGGGACGACGAGGGCGACCATGCCGTGCATGGGTGTCGCGGTGGGCTGGAGGTTCCAGTGTCGGAGTTGGCGTTGGGTGAGTGTGGGCAGCGCTTGGGTCCACTCGGGTCCGAAGAAGCGGTCCAGGAGGGGTGCGAGGGCCTCGGGGACGCGGATCGGGGGAGTGTCGTCGTGCATGTGGTGTGTCCTTCGTCGTTGTGGGTTGGCTGGTGACGAAGGGCACCTGGGGGACCGCGGGTCTAACGCATACCGAACACCTCGTCGTTGTGGGTCTGGGGTTCGACGGTAGCGGGTGGGCGGGTGTGGCGTGTCTGGTGTGGGGTGTGTCGCCGGGTGGTCGTCGGCCGCGACGCCGTTCGGGGTGGCCGGGGGCTGTTCGTGCCGGGGCTCGTGTTCCTAGCGCGTTGGGGGTCGCGAGGGTCTGCGGGACAGGGCCTGGACCATGGCGTTGAGTGCTGGTTTGGGCGTGTAGGAGTCGTCGAAGGGCAGTGCGGCGGTGTAGCCGGGGAACCACTCGGGGATCCAGGAGTGCTCGTCGCTGACCCCCCACACGGACACGCGTACGCAGCGGGGTACGTCCAGGCAGGCCTCGATGACCTGTGCGTACTCGCGGGCCTGGTCTTGGAGGGCGGCCTCGGGGACGGGTTCGGGGATGCGTACGTCCAGTTCGCTGATGCTGACCTCCAGGCCCAGGTCGGTGAAGCGGCGCATCTGTTCGGCGAGGTCGTCGGGGACGTGGCCGTGGATGAAGTGGCTCTGGAAGCCGATGCCGTGCAGGGGGACGCCGCGTTCCAGCAGGGTGGTGACCAGTTGGTACAGGGCGTCGGTCTTGGGGCCGCCGCCCTCGATGCCGAACTCGTTGATGTAGAGGCGGGCCTGGGGGTCGATCTCGTGGGCCATGGTCAGGGCCTGGGCGATGTAGTCCTCGCCCAGGACCTGGTACCACAGGTTCTGCCGTAGGCGGGGGCCGCTGTCCTCGAAGGGTTCGTTGATGATGTCCCAGGAGGTGACGCGTCCTTGGTAGCGGCCCATGAGGGCCTGCATGTGCTCGCGTATGACCTGGCGCAGTTCGTCGGGGGTCCAGGTGCCCTGGGCGAGCCAGGCGGGTTGTTGGTTGTGCCAGAGCAGGGTGTGGCCGTGGACGGTGAGGCCGTTGCGTTCGGCGAAGCCGACCACGGTGTCGGGGCCGCTCCAGTCGAAGGTGTGGCGTTGGGGTTGGACGTACTCCCATTTCATGGTGTTCTCGGCGGTGAGGGAGGTGTAGTGGTCGGTGACCACCGACTGGTACTCGCGGTCGTGTACGAGGGGGTTGACGGCTACGGCGACGCCCAGGTCGATGTCGCTCTGGCGGGCCAGTTGGGGGAGTTGGCCCGCGCTGGCGGACTCTGGTTGGGCGGGCAGGTTGAGGGCCAGGATCGCGGTGACCAGGAAGATGACCGCGCACAGGGCGGCCGCGGTCAGCAGGGCTCCGCGTCCGCGGGTGAGCGAGCGCCAGGGGGAGGAGGCCGTGCTGCGCATCTGGTCGGTTCCCACCTTCTACCGGGTGCCCGTGGTGACGGGGAAGGCCGACAGGGAGCGTACGACGGTGGTGGGGCGGCGGGTGGGGTGGGCGGTGGGTCGCAGGTGCGGGAGGCGTTCGGCCAGGGCGCGCAGGGCGATGCGGGCCTCCAGTCGGGCCAGGGGTGCGCCCAGGCAGTAGTGGACGCCGCTGGAGAAGGACAGGTGGTCGGCGGCGTCGGGGCGGGTGATGTCGAAGCGGTCGGGGTCGGTGAAGCGGTCGGGGTCGCGGTTGGCGGATCCGATCAGGCACATGGCGTAGCCGCCGCGGTGTAGGGGTTGGCCCTGGACGGTGGTGTCGGTGTGGACCCAGCGGCTGGTCATCTGTACGGGTGAGTCGAAGCGCAGGATCTCCTCCACGGCGCCTGGGGCCAGGGTGGGGTCGGCGACCAGGCGTTCCCACTGTTGGCGGTGGCGCAGCAGGGCCATCACCCCGTTCCCGATCAGGTTCACGGTGGTCTCGAATCCGGCGACCAGCAGCAGGCGGCACATCGCGCGCAGTTCGGTCGCGGTGAGGTGGCCGTCGTCGGCCTGGGTGACCAGGGTGGAGACGACGTCATCGCGGGGGTCGGCGCGGCGCTGTCGCATGAGCCGGGTGAACAGCAGGTCCAATTGTGCCGTGGCCTGGTGGATGCGGCGCAGGTGACTCGCCGAGCGGGCGCCGTCCAGGGCGCTGCCGATGGCCTGGCCGATGCGGACGAACTCGGCGTCCTCGGAGGCGGGGACGCCGAGCAGGCGGCTGATGACGGCGATGGGCAGGGGTTGGGCGAAGTCGCGCATGAGGTCGAAGTGGCCTTGGGCGGTGGCCCTGTCCAGGAGTTCGTGGGTGATCTTGGTGATCTCGGTTGCGTACGCGCTCATGCGGCGGGGGCTGAAGGCGGGGCGGGCGAGTTGGCGCAGGCGGGTGTGTTCGGGTGGGTCCTGCATGAGGAAGGACAGGTCCAGGACGTTGAACTGTGGGGGTGGGGTGGTGTCGTCGGGGGGTTGGACGCCGAACTCGCGTCCGCGTAGCAGGGCGCTGACGGCTTGGTAGGTGTTGGCGGTGCGGAAGCCGAGTTTGCTGGTGGTGAAGGGGCCTTGGGTGCGCAGGCGTTGGTAGTTGGGGTAGGGGTTGTCGCGCCAGGGGTAGTGCAGGAGTCTGCTGGGGTGGTCGCCGGTCTGGGCGGCGGTCCAGGAGGCCGCGTGGGCCAGGCGCAGGTGGGCGTCGATGCGCAGGGCGTCGGGGATCTGCATGGTGTGTTCTCCTGTCGCGTTCTTTTTCGACCCTAGGCGGGTGGGGGGTGGCTGGTCATGCGGGTTGGTGACTTGGCCGTGTGCGGTCAGGGGGGAACTTTGCGGGGTGGTGCGTCGTTGGGGTGCGGCGTTGGTGTGTGTCAGGTCAGGGGCGGGTCCTGGGGGGTCGGTGGGGTGTGGGGGCTGACGGGGGCACACGCCGGGGTTTGTGGGGGGAGGCTGGGGGGTGTGCCCGCCGATAGGTTGGGGGCAGGCGTCTTTCCGGCGGGTGCGCGGGCACCGGGGGAGGCGGTGGTCATCCTCTGGCACCCGGGGGTGGCGGAACGTCGTGTGTGGAGGCTGTAGTGTCCCTTAGGCTCGATCCCAGTGACCCGGAACGTATCGGCCGGTATCGGCTGATCGGCCGTTTGGGCTCTGGCGGCATGGGCCAGGTGTTCTTCGGCCGTTCGGCCGGGGGGCGGGCCGTGGCCGTCAAGCGCATTCATCCGCACATGGCCGCCGACGCCTCCTTCCGGGAGCGTTTCGCCCGTGAGGTCAACGCCGCCCGTCAGGTCAGTGGTGCGTTCACGGCGCCGGTGATCGACGCGGGTCCCGATGACGAGGTGCCCTGGCTGGTCACCTCCTATGTGCCCTCCCTGCCGTTGGATACGGCGGTGCACGACCACGGTCGGTTGCCGGAGGAGAGTGTGCGGGTGCTGGCGGCGGGTCTGGCCGAGGCGTTGGCCGACATCCACCGGGTGGGTCTGATCCACCGTGACCTCAAGCCCGGGAACGTGTTGTTGGCCGAGGACGGGCCGCGGGTGATCGACTTCGGTATCGCCCGTGCCACTGACGGTACGGCGGCGACGCAGTCGGTGATCGGCACGCCGGGGTTCATGAGTCCGGAGCAGGTGCAGGGGGAGGCGCTGACTCCGGCCAGTGACCTGTTCGCCTACGGTGCGGTGCTGGCTTATGCCGCGGCGGGCACGGGTCCCTTCGGTGAGGGCAGTATGCCCACCATGGTCATGCGCATCATCAGTCGTGAGCCGGATCTGTCGGGTGTGCCCGAGTCCTTGCGTCATCTGGTGGCCGCGTGTTTGTCCAAGGACCCTCGTGGTCGTCCGGGTCCGGGGGAGATCCTGGACTATCTGGGTGATGTGGCCACGGGTCCGACCTGGTTGCCTGCGGCGGTGATGCGGGGGGTGCAGGAGCAGGTGGCCAAGGTCAACGGGGCGTTGGCGGCCGCGGCCGGGGACGCGCGCGCCACCGGTCAGCACCAGCGCACGGAGGTGTTGGGTCAGGGTGGTGCCGCCGCTGTGGGTGGTGCGGCGGGAGCCGCGGCCGGGGCGGGTGTGTTCGGTGATGAGGCGGCCACCCGGGTCACGCCGCAGGTGCCGGGGCACGAGGGTGGTGCGACCTCGGTGTTGGGTGAGCAGCAGCAGGGGTATGGGGCCACGGCCCGTTTCCCGGGGGCGCAGCAGGTTCCGCCGACCGCCCAGTACGGTCAGGGCGCCACGGCTTACGGCCAGGAGGGGGCCGCCCACGGTCAGGGCGGCGCCCCTTACGGGCGGGAGGACACCTCGGGTTACCGCCAGCCGGATCGGCCCAGCCAGGAGGACGCCTACGCCGACCTGTACGGCGGGCGGCGTGAGCCGGCCGCGGACGCGCGCCGTCAGCAGCAGGAGCAGTTGCGTCAGCAGGAGGAGCAGCGCCAGCGCCGGATGGAGGAGCAGCAGCGCCAGCAGGAGCAGCGGCTGGAGCACCGTCGCCGTCAGGAGGCCGAGCGCGCCCACCGTGAGCGTGTGCGGGCCGAGCAGGAGGCCGCGCGCCGTGCCCAGAGCCAGGCGCGCCACGCCGACCAGCCGGGCCTGTGGGGTTTCGTCAAGCTGTTGCCGTTGTTGATCATTCCGCTGATCCAGGTTCCGCTGGGGTACGGGGCGGCGTTGGCGTGGGCGTGGTTCACCACCGAGACGCAGGTGTGGACGGGTGCGCCCTACGCTTTTGAGCCGTTGCGGTGGGAGTCCTTCTGGCACGCGATGATGCTGGGGTACTTCATCCTCAACAACCTGGTGTCGTTGGAGTACCTGGTGAGGTCGCTGCGTACGTCCTTCGTCACCGGTGCGGTGTTGGCGTTGGGGGCGGTAGCGGCGACCAACGGTCTGCTGTACAGCTTCGGTTTTTGGGGCTGAGCCCCGCCGGGGTGCGGGTGGGGTCTCAGGTGGGTGAGGGGGCCGGGGCGTGGCGGATCTCGGTGACCCGGTGGTGCAGGGGGCGGCTGGGGGTGAGCGCGGAGCAGGTGGCCGGGCATGCGGGTCCCTGCTCGGTGGCCACCGAGACCGTGTACAGGCCGCCGTCGTGGCCCAGGGTGACGCGGACCCCGTCTGGGCTGCGCTGTTCGTCCAGGTGGGTGATCGCGTCCACGCCTGTCGCGCCCAGGCGGGTGCGCAGTGCGGCCTCGGCGGCCTGGACGGCGCTGGAGTCGCTGCACCGGCCCCGGTAGTTGTGGGGCAGGACGAGGCCGCGTTCGAAGGCGTCGACGGTGCGCACGGCCGATGCGGGGTCCAGACGGCCGAAGTAGAGGCCGTGGGGGAGTGCGACCAGGTTGGCGGCGAAGCGGTCGCCGCCCACGTGCGTGGTCTCCCACACCTGGGCTCGGCCGCCGGTGAGGGCGGCGGCCACGGGGCGGCCCAGGACCGCGCAGCAGGGGTCCTTCTTGGCGTGGGTGCACACCAGGTACAGGGTGTGGTCGACGGGGGTGCCGAAGGTGGGTGGGTGGGGGCGTTCGGCGGCGGTGAGGTCGTACTCCAGCAGCTGGGCCAGGTGGGTGACGTCGATGCGGCGGACCCAGGGGTGGGTGCGGCTCACGTGGGCGAGGTAGGCCCGTCGGGTGGTGGGCTGGGTGCGTGTGTGGTCGCCGGGGCGTTTGATGAGCTGGGGTTTGATGTCGTGGCCCGTGATGTGTTGGGCCAGGCGTGAGACGGTGGCGGGGTCCAGGCCGGGGCTGGTGAAGGCGGGGTTGCGCCAGGGGCCGTTGTGTTCGATGAGTAGCCAGCCGGTGGTGCGTCCGGCTGTTCCGGCGATCTGTTCTCCGGTGTAGCGGGCCAGGGCCGAGCAGCCCCGGCTGCCGTCGGGGGCGGTGGGAAGCCGCACGGGTGGTGTCCAATCGGGGTGGGTGGCGGGTACGCGAAGGGGCGCCGACCGGGGTTGGGTCGTGCGCCGAGGGTGTCGCGAAGGTTAGGTTAGCCTATCCATCCCGTGATGGTGTGGGGTCCGTGCGGGCAGTGTGGAGCGGGGGTCGGCGACCGCGTTCACTTCGACTCTCCACTGTTGACAGCCGGACGAGGCCTGTCCCAGGATGAGGCGCCGAGGGCGGGTCCCGCGGTCCGGGTTCCGTCCTGATCCGGATCGCGGGCCCGTCCTCGGCTCACGTGGTGGGCGCTACACCCGGGGCAGGCCGGTGTAGTTCTGGGCGAGCTGGGTGGCGGCCGCGCGCGAGGAGGTCAGGAACTCCAGGTGTGCGAGCTGGAGGCGGTGGTCGAAGGCGTCGCCGTGGGTGTGCAGCAGGGTGGTCATCCAGGAGGAGAAGTGCTGGGCCCGCCAGACCCGGCGCAGCGCGGTGTCGGAGTAGGCCTGGAGGGGGCCGCTCTCGCCGCGGGTGTACCAGGCGCGCAGGCCCTGGGCGAGCAGGGCCACGTCGTGCAGCGCCAGGTTCAGGCCCTTGGCTCCGGTGGGCGGGACGATGTGTGCGGCGTCCCCGGCCAGGTAGAGGCGTCCGTGGCTCATGGGTTCGGTGACGAAGCTGCGCATGGGGGTCAGGCTCTTGGCGGTGAGCGGGCCGCGCCGCAGTTCCCAACCGGGGACGGCCATGCGCTGGGCCAGTTCGTCCCACACCCGGTCCTGGGGCCAGTCGTCGGGGTCGGTGTCGCTCGGTACCTGGAGGTAGAGGCGGCTCACCTGGGGTGAGCGCATGCTGTGCAGTGCGAACCCGCGTTCGTGGCGGGCGTAGACGAGTTCCTCGCAGGAGGGGGCCACGTCGGCGAGCACGCCCAGCCAGCCGAAGGGGTAGAGGCGGTCGAAGGTGGAGACGGCCTCGGGGGGCAGGCTGCGTCTGCCGATGCCGTGGAAGCCGTCACAGGCCGCCACGTAGTCGCACTCCAGTACCTGTTCGTGCTCGCCCTGGACGAAGCGGATGCGGGGGCGGTCGGTCTCGAGGGCCTCCACGGCGCTGGCGCGGGCGCCGAAGAGGATCTGTCCGTCGTCGGCCAGACGGCGGGCGATGAGGTCCTTGACGATCTCGGTCTGGGCCCAGATCTGGACGTCGCGTCCGCACAGGTCGGCGAAGTCCACGCGGTGTGAGCGTCCCGAGAAGCGCAGTTCGATGCCGTGGTGGGTGGTGCCCTCGCGGTCCATGCGCTCGCCCAGGCCTGCCTCGCGCAGCAGGTGGGCCACGCCGTGTTCGACCACGCCGGCGCGTTGGCGGGCCTGGACGTAGTCGCGCTCGCGCGACTCCAGGACGACCGACTCGATGCCCGCCAGGTGCAGCAGGTGGGAGAGCAGGAGCCCGGAGGGTCCCGCTCCGATGATGCCGACGCGTGTGCGCATCCGGCCGTCCCCTCGTCCAGTGGGCACGTGCGCCCAGACATCCCGGTTGTTCGGATAACGAACGAACATTCACATGAAGAACATTTGGCAGCCTAGCGAGGCCCGCGCGGCCCTGGCAACGCGGCTCCCCGAACCCGCTGAGCAGGTCTGGCCCTGCCCTGACCCGCCCGCGGCGGGCCGCGGGTGCGCCTTGACCGGGTGAGGCACAGCACTTATGTTCGCTCGAAGAACACGTGTTCGCTGAACGTACGCCGGTGGGCTCCCGTGTCCTCACCCCTCACCATCCCGATCCAGCGGGCCCAAAGGGACGGTCCGCCCGAGCCCGCCACGGCGCACCAGGGGGCCCGCGCACCGGCCACCTCCCCCCAGCGGCGCCCATGAGTTCCCGCCCGTCGAAGGAGACCACCGTGCCCCTGTTCGCCTCCCCGGACTTCACCCGCGCCGTCTTCACCGGAGCCTGGACCCCGGCCCGGGGTGGCGAGGCCCCCGTCGTCTCACCCTCCACCGGCGCCGTCCTGGGACACACCGGCATCGCCGACGCCCACGACGTGGCCCAGGCCGCCGCCCGGGCGAAGCGCGCCCAGCGCGACTGGGCGGCGACCTCCTTCGAGGAGCGCGCCGCCGTCCTGCGCCGCGCCGGGGACCTGGTGCGGGCCCACGCCCAGGAGATCACGGGCTGGCTGCGCCGCGAGGGCGGCGCGGCGGCCGGGATGGCGGCCTTCCAGGTGAAGGTGGCGGCGGGGGAGTGCTTCGAGGCCGCGGCCCTGGCCTCCCAGCCCCACGGGGAGATCCTGCGCACCGGCAAGCCCCGGCTGAGCTTCTCCCGCCAGGTCCCGGTCGGCGTGGTGGGGGTGATCGCGCCGTTCAACGTGCCCCTGATCCTGGGCATCCGCTCGGTCGCCCCGGCCCTGGCGGTGGGCAACGCGGTCATCCTCAAGCCGGACCCGCGCACGGCCGTGTGCGGCGGCGCGGTCCTGGCCGAGGTGATGCGTCGCGCGGGTGTGCCCGAGGGCGTGTTCCAGGTGCTGCCCGGCGGGGCGGCGGCGGGTGAGGCGCTGGTCGCCGACCCGCACGTGCGCGTCATCTCCTTCACCGGCTCCACCGCGGCCGGGCGCAGGGTGGGGGAGGCGGCCGGGCGCCACCTCAAGCGCGCCCACCTGGAACTGGGCGGCAACTCACCGCTGGTGGTGCTGGACGACGTGGACGTGGAGGCGGCCTCCTCGATCGGCGCGTGGGGGTCCTTCCTGCACCAGGGGCAGATCTGCATGAGCACCGGCCGCCACCTGGTGCACGAGGCCGTCGCCGACGCCTACGTCGAGCGCCTGGCCGAGCGCGCCGAGGCGTTGACGGTGGGCGACGCCGAGAGCGAGGAGGCCATGCTGGGCCCGGTGATCGACTCAGGCCAGCGCGACAAGATCCACGCCCTGGTCACGGGCAGTGTGGAGGCGGGCGCGGCGCTGCGCGCGGGCGGCACCTACGAGGGGCTGTTCTACCGGCCCACCGTCCTGGACCGGGTGGATGCCGCCACCCCGGCCTACGCCCAGGAGGTGTTCGGCCCGGTCGCCCCGGTGGTGCGCTTCTCCTCGATCGAGGAGCTGGTGGAGCTGGCCAACTCCACCGAGTACGGATTGTCCCTGGGCGTGCTCACGAGCAACCCCATGCGGGGGATGGAGATCGCCGACCGGGTGCCCAGCGGCATCGTGCACATCAACGACCAGACCGTGGACGATGAGGCGGTGGCCCCCTTCGGCGGGGTGGGCGACTCGGGTACGGGTTCGCGGTTCGGGGGGACCCGCGCCAACCTGGAGGCGTTCACCGAGACCCAGTGGGTGACCATGCAGGCCGACCCGGCCCGCCACCCCTTCTAGGCGCCCGCGGGCGCGGGGGAGAAGGGGTCCCGCGCCCGCGCGCAACCGGGGCGGGGTCAGGCGGAGATGCCGCCGTCGCTCGTCAGCAGCTGGCCGTTGACCCACCGCCCCCGGGGCGAGCACAGGAACTCCACCAGGTCCGCGGTGTCCTGGGGTGTGCCCAGGCGCCCCAACGGGGTGTGCCGCACGCACTCGTCCTTGGTCCGCTCCGACATCCAGCCGGTGTCGACGGGGCCGGGGTTGACGACGTTGGCGCTCACCCCCAGGTGGGCCAGCTCGCGCGCGCAGGAGAGCACGATGCGGTCCAGGGCGCCCTTGCTCGCGCCGTAGGGCAGGTTGCCCACGGTGTCGTCGCTGGTCATGGCCACGATCCGGCCGGTGCCGTGTTCGCCCGCAAAACGCAGGCCGAACTCGCGGGCCAGCTGCCAGGTGGCGCGCGCGTTGACCGCGAAGTGCCGGTCGAAGCTGTCCACGGTGGTCTCCAACAGCCCGGAGTCGACCGACTCGCAGTGGCACATGACGAGTGCGCTCACCGGGCCCAACCGCTCCTGGGCAGTGTCGAAGACGTGTGCGGCGGTGGCGGTGTCGGCCAGGTCCGCCTCGATCGCCACGGCGCGGGCGCCGTGCCCGGCCAGGGCGTCCAGGGTGGAGCGGGTCGCGTCCGGTTCGGCGCCCCAGCTCATGCGGGCGTCGTAGGCGCTCCAGTGGGTGAAGGCCACGTCCCACCCCGAGGCGGCCAGGCGGCGGGCGACGGCGGAGCCGATGCCGACGGTGCGGCCCACCCCGGTGACCAGGGCGACGGGACGGGGTGAGTCGGAGGGTGGTGTGTGCGTCATGGGGACGATGATCGTGCGGCCTTCGCGCGGCGCGCCAGTGGTTTTCCCCGGAAGGGTCGGGCGCGGGTGCGTTCTCACCCGGTCAGGTCGGGGATCACGCGCGGACCCTCCCGTCGCACGTGGTCGCGAAAGAGCGCCACCGCCGGGGGTTCGTAGCCGCCGCCCGAACCCTGCTGGGGCCAGACCACCCCGATGGGGCGGCGCGCGTCCACGCCCTGGATCCCCAGCTCCACCGTCCCGCTCAGCGGCCCCTTGGGGCGCGCCGGGAGCACCGACACCCCCAGCCCCGCCGCCACCAGCCCGCGCGCGGTGGCGATGTCGTCGGCCTCGAAGGCCACCCGGGGTGTGAGCCCCGCTCGCTCCACGATGCGGTCGGTGAGGTGGCGCACGCCCCGCCCCGGTTTGAGCAGGATGAACTCCTCACGCGCCGCCGCGGTCACCGCCACCCCCGGCGGCGCCGCGGCCCCCTCCTCGCCCTCTGCCCCGCCGCCTGGCCCCCGCCGGGTGTCCGCGCGCCCCGCCCGCGCTGTCCCGCCCGGTGCCTGGCGTCCCTGATGTTCCTGTGCCAGCGCGTGCCCCTCGGGCACCACCAGGCGCAGCACCTGGGTGTGCAGCGTCGCCGCCGCCCACCCCTGCCCCGAGGGCAGCGGCGAGGTCAGTGCCAGGTCCGCGCCGCCCGCGGTGAGCCTGTGCAGCGACTGCGACCACGGCTCCTGGGTGAGGGAGAAGCGCACCCCCGGGTGCTGGGTGCGAAAGCCCCGCAGCAGAGCCGGGACCACCTCCACCCCCAGTGTGGGCAGGAACGTCAGCGCCACCCGCCCCTCCTCCGCTCCGGTCAGTTCCGCCAGGCCCTGGCGCAGGTCCGCCAGGGCCCGCTCCACGTGCGGCAGCAGCAGTCTTCCGGCGCGGGTCAGGCGCACCCCGCGCCCGGTGCGCTCCACCAGCGCTATCCCCAGCTCCTCCTGCGCCCGGGCCAGCGCCCGGCTCAGGGTCGGCTGGGGCATGCCCAGCGCCTCGGCGGCCTGGGTGATGTGCTCGGTCGCGGCGACGGCCGCCACCATCCGCAACCGGGGTGCCAGCACCTGTGCCAGGGCGTCCGCGTCGAGGCCGTCGCCGTGCTCGGTCCGTTCCATGCGTTCCAGTATGGATCAACGGCAAAGCATGCATTGGACGTATGAAACCGGTCTTTCTAGCGTGGACGGTATGACCCTGACCAGCGACTCGCCGCCCGATCACGACACCCGTCCCCGTGCGGGCTCCGGCGCCTACCGGCGCACGGTCATCGCGCTGGTGGCCGCCGCCGTGGCGACCTTCGCCCAGCTGTGGTCGGTCCAGCCGATCCTGCCCGCGATCGCCGACGGTTTCGGCGCGTCGGCCTCCCAGGCCGCGCTCGCGGTCTCGCTGGCCACCGGCGGCCTGGCCGGGTTCACCCTCATCTGGAGCGGGGCGGCCGACCGTTTCGGGCGCGCCCGCGTCATCGGCGTCTCCCTGCTGGCCGCGACCCTGTTGGGCTGCGTGATCCCCTTCGCCGCCGACCTGTGGCCGCTGCTGGTGCTGCGCGCTCTCCAGGGCGCGGCCCTGGGCGGGGTGCCCGCCGCGGCCGTGGCCTACCTGTCGGAGGAGATCCACCCCGCCGACGCCCCGCGCGCCACGGGCCTGTACATCGCGGGCAACCCGCTGGGCGGGATGGGCGGGCGCCTGCTGGCCGGGTTCGCCGCGGACCTGGGCGGCTGGCAGTGGGGGATCGCCGCCAACACCCTGCTGGCCCTGGTGGCCCTGGTCGTGTTCGCGCTGGTCCTGCCCCGTGGGCCGCGCGCCCCCCGGCCCGCCGCCCCGGGCGGGGCCGACACCGCGGCGTCCCCGCCGGGCGAGCCGGGCGAGCCGGGCGAGCCGGGTGGGGCCGGGATGGGCGCTCGCCTGCGCGCCGCGGTGGCCACGCCCGGCCTGGTCGCCCTCTACACCCAGGCGCTGCTGCTCATGGGTGCCTTCATGACGGTCTACAACCTGTTGGGTTTTCGCCTGATGGCCGAACCCTTCGGGCTCTCCCAGGCCGCCGCCTCGCTGCTCTTCGTGTCCTACACCGCCGGGATGCTGGGTTCGGCGGTGGCGGGGGGCGCCACCGCGCGCTGGGGCGGGTACGCGGTGCTCACCACCGCCACCGCGGCGATGGCCGCCGGGCTGGGCGGGATGTTCGCCACGGCCCTGCCGGGTCTGCTGGCCGCCCTGCTGGTGATGACCTTCGGCTTCTTCTGCGCGCACGCCACCGCCTCGGCCTGGGTGGGCACCCGCGCGGTGCGGGGCCGGGCCCAGGCCATGGCGGTCTACACCCTGGCCTACTACCTGGGGTCGAGCCTGTTCGGCTGGTTGGGCGGTCTGGTCTACGACACCGTGGGCTGGGGCGGCGCGGTGGTCTTCGCGCTGGGGTTGTGCGCGGCGGCCGCTGTGGCGGGCCTGCGCCTGCGCCGCCTGCGGTAGGGCTTGGAGGGCGCGGCCTCCCCGCCCGTGCCGCGCGCCGACGCCGTGCGCGACACGGGCAGGGGAGGCGGGCGGCGTGCTTGTCCCCGGGCCCGTACGGGGAGAGGGTGGGGAGGGAGCGAGCCGCCGTGGTAGTTTAAATTTAAACTACATTGGCAGGTGCCCGGCGAACTCGACGGAGGGTGAGGGACATGGACGTGCGCCCCGCGGGAATCCACCACGTGACCGCGATCGCCAGCGATCCGCAGGCCAACGCCGACTTCTACCTGCGCGCCCTGGGCATGCGCATGGTCAAGCGCACGGTCAACTTCGACTCGCCCCAGACCTACCACCTCTACTACGGCGACCGCACGGGCAGTCCCGGCACCATCATGACCTTCTTCCCCTGGCCCGGCGCGCCCCGCGGGCGGGTGGGCGCGGGCCAGGCCACCACCACGACCTTCTCCGTCCCCGAGGGCTCCCTGGGCTGGTGGGCCCGGCACCTGGCCGCCCTGGGCGTGGAGGCCACCCGCCCCGCCGAGCGCGGGGAGGAGGACGTGTTGAGCCTGCGCGACCCCGACGGCCTGGTCATCGAACTGGCCGCCAGCGCCGACCACCACGACACCGACCCCTGGGACGGGGCAGCGGTGCCGCCTGAGCACGCCATCCGCGGCATCCGCGCCGTCACCCTCACCGAGCAGGACGTGGAGGGCACCGTCCAGATGCTGGGCGACCAGCTCGGCTTCCACCTGGCCGGTGAGAGCGGGGACCGCACGCGCTTTCACACCAACGCCTCCGGCCGGGGCGTGGGCACCATCGTCGACGTGGTGGCCGCCCCCCGTGCGCCGCGCGGCCTGGTCGCCGCCGGAACCGTGCACCACGTGGCCTACCGTGCCCCCGACGGCCCCGTCCAGGAGGCCTGGCGCCAGCGGCTGGAGGAGGACGGCGTGGGCGTGACCGAGGTCCGCGACCGCTGCTACTTCACCTCCATCTACTTCCGCGAGCCCGGCGGCGTGCTGCTGGAGATCGCCACCGACGGCCCCGGGTTCGACTACGACGAGCCGCTGCTGGAACTGGGCCGCTCGCTCAGGCTCCCGCCGTGGCTGGAGCCCGACCGCGAGCAGATCGCCGCCCACCTGCCCGCCCTGGAGGCCGACCGGTGAGCGGCGTCGACGACTTCGTCCACGTCTTCACCCCCGCCGCCGCGCCGGGCGCGCCCACCCTGGTGCTGCTGCACGGCACCGGCGCCGACGAGCACGACCTGCTGCCGCTGGGGCGGGCCCTGGCGCCGGGCGCGGCCCTGCTCTCACCGCGCGGCAAGGTGGACGAAAGCGGGATGAACCGCTGGTTCCGCCGTCTGCGCGAGGGCGTCTTCGACGTCGAGGACCTCATCGAGCGCACCGCCGAACTCGCCGCCTTCGTCGCCGAGGCCACCCGCGTCTACGACCTGGACCCCGAGCGGATCGTGGTCAGCGGGTTCTCCAACGGGGCCAACACCGGTGCCGCCCTGCTGCTGCTCCACCCTCACCTGGTGCGGGGCGCCGCCCTGTTCGCGGCCGGGGCGCCGCTCCAGGGGCGCGAACCCGACCCGGTGGACCTGTCGGGGGTGCGGGTGTTCCTGGGCTCGGGCGCGGCCGACCCCATCACCACCGTGGACCAGGCGCGCCTGCTGGCCGACCAGCTCCGCGAGCGTGGGGCGCGGGTGCGGGCCGAGGAGCACCCCGGGGGGCACCAGGTGGCGCCCCGTGTGCTGGACCAGGCCCGCGCCTGGTTCGAGCACGCCCGGTTCTGACCCGGGCCCGCAAGGCCGCGGCGGCGTTCCCTGACCCCGGGCGCCGCCGCTTCGTATGTCATGGGCCGTGTGCTCCTGTTTATGTGAAAAGCAGAGCGCGACACTCACCGACATGGATACCATCGGCGATGAAATGCGCACCCAAAGTGACATGGAGTGGTTTTCGTGTGCTTGATGCAACGTGCCCTGGCTGGTACCGCCGCCGGTGTCGTCCTTGCCGCCGTCCTGCTGGCTAGCGCCGCCCCGGCTGCCGCGGACTCCGTGGCCACCGGGTCCTCCCGCCCCCTGCACTTCTTCAGTGACGAGGGCTTCCTCGACGACATCATCGACAACATCACCATCACCGTCTGAGTAGCGGCCCCGCAGGCCTTGTCGCCGCCTTCGCCGGACGTCCACGACGTCGTCCTTCCCCCGGGTGGGCGTCCGAGGAGCAGGGTCGAGCGGGCACCGTGACGCACGGCGGGTTCACCCCTTCCTCGCGTGAACCCGCCCGTGGCGCCTGCGCGCCCCCGTGGCCGTGCGCGCGGGCGCGCAGCCACCGCTGGTCCGACGGTGAGGGACACCCTGGGACAAAACACACCATGGGGCGAAGAGTAGGCTGCGTGCGTCAGTCATCCCCGCCACGAAAAGAACCCATGATCACCTCTTCCCCCGGGCGCGCGCGGTAGATGGACCCCGAGATCCTCGGCCTGCTCCTGCTGGTCGGCGTCGCAGCGGGCTGGGTCGACGCCGTCGTCGGCGGAGGCGGCCTCCTGCTGCTGCCCGCCCTGCTGGTCGCCGCGCCCACCACACCCCTGGCCACCCTGCTGGGCACCAACAAACTCGGCGCCGTCTTCGGCACCACCTCCGCCGCCCTGGCCTACGCCCGCAAGGTCAGGATCGACCGCCGCGTGGTCGTGCCCACCGCGGCCCTGGCCCTGCTGGGCTCGGGGCTGGGCGCGGCCATGGCCGCCGCGCTCACCGCCGACGTGCTCAAACCCGTCATCATGGTGGTTCTGGCCGGGGTCGCCCTCATGGTCTACTTCCGCCCCGCCATGGGTGTGGAGTCCGCTCGGCGCCTGCGCACCCGCAACCGCGTCCTGGCGGTCGTGGCCATCGCGGGCCTGGCCGTGAGCTTCTACGACGGCCTCATCGGCCCCGGCACCGGTGTCTTCCTCATCATCGCCTTCACCGCCGTGGTCGGTATGGACTTCGTCGAGGCCTCGGCCTCGGCCAAGATCGTCAATGTGTGCACCAACCTGGGGGCGCTGGTCGTCTTCGGCCTGGGCGGCCACATCGACTGGCTGCTGGGCCTGGGGTTGGCGGTGTGCACCATCATCGGCGCCCAGATCGGCGCGCGCATGGCCCTGCGGCGGGGCTCGGGGTTCGTGCGCGCGGTCCTGCTCGTGGTCGTCATCGCCCTGCTCGTACGCATGGGCTGGGACATCTTCACCTAGCCCCGGGCCCGGGAAAACCACCTGCCCGCCGCAGCGTTCGCCGGTAGAGTCCGGCGCGTCCGAGGAAGTCCGAGGAAGAAGGTGGGAGCGCTGCGGATCCACGAGTACGCCGACCTGGACGCCGTCGCCCTGGCCGACCTGGTCCGCACCGGCCTGGTCAGCGCCGCCGAGGTAGAGCAGACGGCGCGCGCGGCGCTGGAGCGCGCCCACGGCGACCTCAACGCCCTCACCGGCCCCCTGTTCGACCCTGTGCCCGCCTACGCTCCCGACGGGCCGCTGTCAGGGGTCCCCCTGGTGGTCAAGGACAGTGGCCCCTTCGTCCAAGGAAGGGCGTTCTGCCTGGGCAGCCGCGCGCTGGTGGGGGCCGTGGCCGCCACCGACCACACCCTCATGAGACGCCTGCGCGCCGCCGGACTCGCCGTGCTGGGACAGAGCACCGTCCCGGAACTGGCACTGAGCCTGGCCACCGAGTCCCGGCGCTACGGCATCACCCGCAACCCGTGGGACCCCGAGCGCGGTGTCGGCGGCTCCAGCGGCGGAGCGGCCGCCCTCGTGGCCGCCGGGGCGGTTCCGCTGGCCCACGGCACCGACGGAGGAGGGTCGCTGCGCGTGCCCGCCTCCGCCTGCGGGGTGGTCGGCCTCAAACCCAGCCGCGGCCGCGTCCCCTGCGGTCCGCTCACGGGCGAGGCGGGATTCGGCATGGTCAGCGAGTTCGTGCTCACCCGCACCGTCCGCGACGCCGCCCACCTGCTCGACGCGGTCAGCGCCCCGGCGGTGGGGGAGAAGTACGCGCTGCCCCCGCCTCGGCGCCCCTACGCCCAGGCGGTGCGCGCCGACCCCGGTCGTCTGCGTGTGGCCTTCACCACCACCCCCTGGGCTCCCACCACCGTGGACGACCAGGTTCGCGAGGCGGTCCTGACCAGTGCGCACCTGCTGGAGTGGATCGGCCACACCGTTCAGGAGGCCGGTCCGGACCTGGACCACGAGGACGCGGTCGAGGCGATGACGCTGCTGGCGGTGTCCACGGGTGCGACCCTGCTGTCGGGGACTCCTCCGCCCGACCCCGGCGCCCTACAGGTCCTCTCGCGCCGGGTGTTGTCCGAGACCCGGCGGCGCAGCGCGATGGACGTCATGGCGGGCATGCAGGCCCAGCACCGCCTGACCCGGGCCCTGGGGACCTTCATGGAGGGGTACGACGTACTCGTGACCCCCACCCTGGGGCGGTTGCCCGCACCCCACGGCACCCTGGACGCCAACGACGAGGACCACACCCTGCGGTCCTGGCTGGAGCAGGCCGCGCGGTACGCGCCCTTCAGCGCGCCGGCCAACGCCGCGGGGTTGCCCGCGCTGAGCCTGCCCTTGGCCCAGAGCCGAGAGGGACTGCCCATCGGGGTGCAGTTCACGGCCGCCCCGGGGCGCGAGGACGTGCTGCTGTGCCTGGGGGCCCAGCTCGAACAGGCCGCTCCCTGGAAGGAGCGGTGGCCTCCGTGGCACGTGTGAGGGTGTGCGCGGCCCGGTGACGCTCACACCGCGGGCTCGGTCCGCCCGGTCAGCGCGTCCGTCACGTCCTGGACGATGCGGTGCGCGGCGTGGTGGTTGGCCGCGCCCCACACGTCGTGGTCCATCCGGTACACCCGTGCGTCCCGCACCGCCTGGAGATTGGCCCACACCCCCTGGGAGAAGGTGCGGGGCGCGTCGGGGTAGCCCGATCCGGCCAAGGCGAACACCGCGTCGCCGTCGGCGCGCTCCAAGTGCTCATAGCCCAGGGCGATGAAGTCGGTCTCGCCCTGGGCCCGGCGCTGGCCCTCGGGGCGGGCCAGGCCCAGGTCCTGGACGACCTGCCCGGGGAAGGAGGCGGGCGTCTCCAGGCGTATCTCGCTCTGGCTCTGCAACCGCACGAGCGAGACCTCGGTGGTGGCCGGGTCCACTCCGGCCGCGGTGATCTGCTCGCGCGCCCCTGCCAGGGCCTCCTCGTACTCGGCCATGGCCTGCTCGGCCTGCTCGGAGGCGTCCAGCACGGCGGCGACCTGGTGCAGGTGGCCCTGCCAGGAGCCGGTGCCCTCCCACTCCAGCAGCACCGTCGGCGCGATGGCCTCCAGGCTCGGGAGCATCTGCGCCTGGGCGCCGGACTGGGTGTGGACGCCGATGATCAGGTCCGGTGCGGCGTTGGCCAGCGCCTCGAGTTGGATGTCGCCCTCGGTGGGGGAGTTGGTCACCAGGGTCAGCGCGTCGCCGTCGGCGCCCGGGGGCAGGAAGGGCGCCAGGCCCTGTTCGGGTGCGCCGGGGGCGCCCATGGTCGCGGCCACGTCGTGTCCCAGCAGGGTCGCGGCGGCCAGAGTCGGTCGCCACAGGACGGCGACGCGCTGGGGTGTGGCGGGGATCTCCACCTGCCCGTTGGCGGCCTGCACGGTGCGCGTCGGGCCGTCCTGGCGCGGCTGGGGGGAGGGTGGCGCAGCGGCGCAGCCGGACAGGGTCAGCGCCGCCAGGGCGGTTAGTGTGGCCAGGGCACGCGCAGGACGCGACAACTCGGGCATAACAGGCACCCTTCCGTGCGAACGGGATGAAGGTAAGGCTAACCTGTCCGGGGCGGCACGCAGTTCACCGGTGCCACCCCAAGGCTGCACCCCACCAGGTCAGCCCCGCCCACCACCCACGCGACAACGAACGGGGAAGCCGTGGCCCTGCGCGCCCCCACCCTCACGCGCCCCACCCTCACCAGGCGCATCATCCGCCCCGTCGGGCTGGTCGCCGCCCTGGGCCTGCTCACCCTGTGCGCCCTGCTCAGCGTCACCGTCGGCACCAAACCCATCCCCGCCGCCGACGTGTGGGCCGCACTGACCGCCTACGACGGCTCCTACGACCACGACGTCATCCGCAGCCTGCGCGTGCCCCGCACCATCATCGGCGTCTTCGTCGGCGCCGCCCTGGGCCTGGCCGGAGCCCTCATGCAGGCCCTGACCCGCAACCCCCTGGCCGAACCCGGCATCCTCGGCGTCAACTCCGGCGCCGCCGCGGCCGTGGTCATCGCCGTCATCGCCTTCGGCGCCACCGGCACCGGCTACGTCTGGCCCGCCTTCGTCGGCGCCGCCCTGGCCGCCGTCGCCGTCTACGCCCTGGGCTCACGCGGCCGCTCAAGCGCCACCCCCGTACGCCTGGCCCTGGCCGGAACCGCCGTCGCCGTCGTCCTGCAGGGCCTCATCCACGGCGTGTTCGTCCTCAACGAGTTCGTCTTCGACCGCATCCGCTTCTGGCAGGTCGGCTCCCTGGTCGGACGCGACCTCGACGTCTTCTGGCAGGTCGCGCCCTTCCTCGTCGCGGGCATCGTCCTCACCCTGTGCCTGGGCCCCTCCCTCAACGCCGTCGCCCTGGGCGACGACCTCGCTGCCACCCTGGGCGCCAACATCCCCCTCATCCGCGCCGCCACCGCCGTGGGCGTCATCCTGCTGTGCGGCGCCGCCACCGCCGCCGCGGGCCCCATCTGGTTCGTCGGCCTGATCATCCCCCACGCCGCACGCCTGGTCACCGGCCCCGACCAGCGCTGGCTGCTGCCCTACTCCGCGGTCCTGGGCGCCGTGCTGCTCACCGCCGCCGACACCCTGGGCCGCGTCATCGTGCCAGGCGCCGAACTGGAGGTCGGCATCATCACCGCCTTCGTCGGCGCCCCCCTGTTCATCGCCCTGGTCCGCAGCACGAGAATGGCCCACCTGTGAGCCGCACCCTGACACCGCACCGCCCGAAGGCGAGCTCGCGCACCACACCCCGCGGCTCCTTCGCCCTGCGCCTGTTCGGCGAACGCCTGTCCCTGCTGGTGCGCCCGCGCACCCTCGTGGTCGCCGCGGTCCTGACCGCCCTGTGCATCGCCACCCTGGTCGTCTCGGTGGCCGTGGGCGACTACGAGATCGGGCTCGGCGCCGTGCCCGCCGCGATCTGGGGCTACGGCGAACGCCTGGACGTGTTCTTCGTCCAGGGCGTGCGCCTGCCCCGCGCCCTGACCGCCATCGGCGTGGGCGCCGCCCTGGGCATCGCCGGAGCCGTCTTCCAGAGCCTGTCGCGCAACGCCCTGGGCAGCCCCGACATCATCGGCTTCACCGGTGGCGCCGCCACCGGGGCCGTCGCCGTCATCCTGCTCTTCGGCGCCGGACGCCTGGGGGTGTCCCTGGGCGCCATCGCCGGGGGCATGCTCACCGCCGCCGCCGTCTACCTGCTCTCCACCAAGAACGGCGTCCAGGGCTACCGACTGGTCCTGGTCGGCATCGGCATGGCCGCCATGCTCGGCGCCGTCCGCGACTACCTGCTCACCCGCGCCGAACTCACCGAGGCCCTCAGCGCCCAGATCTGGATGATCGGCAGCCTCAACGGCCGCGGCTGGGCCGAGGTCGCGGCCGTGTGGATCTGCCTGGCCCTGCTGGGACCGGTCCTGCTCGCCCTGGGCCAGCGCCTGCGCTTCATGGAACTGGGCGATGACACCGCGCGCGGCCTGGGCGTGCCCACCCGCTCCACCCAGCTGATCGCCCTGGCCGCCGCCAGCGCCCTGACCGGCGCCGCCATCGCGGTCTCGGGCCCCATCGGCTTCGTCGCCCTGGCCGCACCCCAGCTGGCCCGGCGCCTGATGCGCACCGGCGGCACCACCCTGGCCGGATCCGCGCTCATGGGCGCCGCCCTGCTGGTGGTGGCCGACCTGGTCGCGCTGCGCGCCCTGGCCCCCACCCAGCTGCCCGTCGGCGTGGTCACCGCCGTCATCGGCGGCAGCTACCTGATCTGGCTGCTCTACACCGAATGGCGCGGCGGACGTGCCTGACCGAGACCGAGGAAGAACGATGCCCAACCCCGACCACTCCGCCTCCCGCCTCAACGGACGCGACCTCACCCTGGCCTACGACCAGCGCGTCATCTCCCAGGACCTGGCCGTCACCATCCCCGACAACTCCTTCACGGTGATCGTGGGACCCAACGCCTGCGGCAAGTCCACCCTGCTGCGGGCCCTGTCACGCACCCTCAAGCCCGCCCACGGCCACGTGCACCTGGACGGCAAGGCCATCAGCTCCTACCCCGCCAAGGAGGTCGCCCGCCGCCTGGGGCTGCTGCCGCAGACCTCCATCGCCCCCGACGGCATCGGCGTGGCCGACCTGGTGGCCCGCGGCCGCTTCCCCCACCAGGGGTTCCTGCGCCAGTGGTCCAAGCAGGACGAGGCGGTCGTGGCCGAGGCCATGGCCTCCACCGGGGTGACCGAACTGGCCGAGCGGTCGGTGGACGAGCTCTCGGGCGGGCAGCGCCAACGCGTGTGGCTGGCCATGGTCCTGGCCCAGCAGACCCCCCTGCTGCTGCTGGACGAGCCCACCACCTACCTCGACATCGCCCACCAGATGGACATGCTCGACCTGTGCGCGCAACTGCACGCCGAACGCGACTACACCCTGGTCGCGGTCCTGCACGACCTCAACCACGCCTGCCGCTACGCCACCCACCTGATCGTGATGAAGGAGGGCGCCATCGTCGCCGAGGGCGACCCCTCCACCGTGGTGACCGCCTCCCTGGTCGAGGAGGTCTTCGGCCTGCCCGTGCGCATCATCGCCGACCCCGAGACCGACACCCCGATGATCGTCCCCGTCGACCGCCGCGGCGCCCCCCGCTGACCCCCGCCCCCACCGCCAGCGGCCCGGCGGGGCGGCCGACGGCTCGGCCAAGGGGACCAGAAACGGGGGAGGGGCGGGTCCCGCGCGGCACCGCCCCCACAGGGCACACCCCGGGCCCCCGACAGGCGAGGGGCCCGGCTCGCACGCGACCCGGGCCGGACCCCACCGCCCCACCTGGGGCGCTCCCTCTCAGGCCCCCGACAGCTCCAGGCGCAACACCAGAGCCACCAGCTCCACCAACACCTCCTTGACCGACTCCCGGTCCCGGGCGTCGCACAACAGCAACGGCACCCGCTCCTCCAGGTCCAGCGCCACCCGCACGTCGTCCGCCCGGTGCGTGCGCTGCCCGTCGAAGCAGTTCACCGCCACCACGAACGGCACCCCGCGCGACTCGAAGAAGTCGATCGCGTCGAAGGAGTCCGCCAACCGCCGGGTGTCGGCCAGCACCACCGCCCCCAAGGCGCCCTCGGTCAGCTCCTCCCACATGAACGAGAACCGCCGCTGGCCCGGCGTACCGAACAGGTACACCACCGTCGACCCGTCCAACGTGATCCGGCCGAAGTCCAAAGCCACCGTCGTGGTCGCCTTGGCCTCCACCCCGTCCAGATCGTCCACGCCCACACTCTCGGAGGTCATGACCTCCTCGGTGTGCAGCGACTCCACCTCGCTCACCGCCGAGACCAGGGTGGTCTTACCCGCCCCGAAGCCTCCCGCGACCACGATCTTGAGGGTGTCGGGAACCGGTCCCGCACCCTCGGCGTCCATCACGACCAACGACTCATCCACTCCACCTCGACACCACCTTGCCCCTCACAGCTGACGGATGCGCTCCAGCACCGAGCGCAGCGTCCCGGCGTCGGGCCGGTGCCGCTCCCAGTCGGAGGTGCGCACCACCACACGGCCCTGGTCCAACAGGTCCGCCAGCAAGATCCGCGCCACCCCCAGCGGAAACCCCGACCGCGAGGCCACCTCGGCCACCGACACCGGCCCCGCGCACAGCGACAGGATCAGCTCCAGCTCCGGGTCCACCTCCCCGGCGGGAGCCGGGGCGACCGCGACCACCTGCGAGGTCATCGAAAAGTCCGTACGCGAGGGACGCGTGCGCCCACCCGTCAACGAGTACGGCCGGATCAGACTCGACTCGAACGACCACTCCCGTCCCGACTCCCGACCGGGCGGCTCAACGTCCACGCCCTCACCTCCTCGCGCTCCCGCGCCGCGGCAGTGCCGACAGGTGCGGACCCACCTGGCGCACCAGACGGTTCACCTCGAACGCCGCCTGGCCCATGTCGCACGTGGACTCGGCCACCAGCGCCAGCGACGCGCCCTGGCCCGCCGCCAGGACGAAGAAGAACACGTTGTCCATCTCCACCACCGTCTGACGCACCTCCGCCGCGCCCAGTTGCCCCCGCGCGCCCCGGGCCAGGCTCGCGAAACCGGACGCGATCGCGGCCAGCCGCTCACCCTGCTCGCGTTCCAGGTCGGCCGAGCACGACAGCAGCAACCCGTCCGCCGACAGCAACAGCGCGTGCCGCGCCCCCGCCACCCGCCGCACCAGGTCGCCCAGCAGCCAGTCCAGCGTCCTGGCCGGGGACTGCTCCTCCACCGCGTCGGCCGTCCGGCCTCCCGCCGCAGCGTCCGCCGTCATCGACATCACCCTTCCGAGCTCTCACCGGGGCGCACATCGCGCACGCCGTCTCCATCCCCGTCCAGGGGCTGCGCGCGCCCGCGCAGGCTCCCGGACTGGAAAGCACTCATCATCGACCGGATCTCGGTCAGCGGCCGCTCAGCCGCCGCCTCCCGGCCCCCGGACGCACCGGGCGCGGCCGGGGCGGGCGCGGGCTGGAGGCTCTTGCGCCGCCGCCTGGGCAGACCCTTGTAGGTCTGGCCCCCGTCCTCGTCCACAGCCTCGCCCGCGGCTCCGGCCGCGGTCTCGACCAGGGGCTCCCGCGCCACCTGCCGCTCCCGCTCGGGCGTTCGCGGCCCGGCCTCTCCCCGCGCAGCCAAGGCCCCGCCCGCCAGGACCAGCCGCTGCGACCGCGCGGCACCCGCTGTGGTGGCCGCCGCGGGCGCGGGCAGTCGCGCAGCGCCCGGCTGCGCGGCGTCCTCGTCCTCGGCCGCCAGCGCGTCCCCGGGAACGGCCACGACCGCGCACGTCCCACGCCCCTGCCCGGCGCTCAGCGTCACCTCCAGGCCGTGGCGCGCGGCGATGGTGGCCACCACGAACAGCCCCAGCTGGGAGTCCTCGCGCATCCGGGCCAGGTCGAAGCGCGGCGGGTCGCGCAGCAGCGCGTTGGCCGCCTCCAACTGCTCCCGCGTCATCCCCAGCCCCCGGTCGCTCACCTCCAGCACGCACCCGCCCGCCTCCCCGGCCCGGCCGCGCACCGTCACCTCCGTGCCCGGGGGCGAGAACGACGTCGCGTTCTCCAACAGCTCCGCCAGCAGGCGCACGGTGTCCGCGCCCACCTCGCCGCGCAGCGCCACCCCCGGCACGGCCAGCACCCGTACCCGCACGTAGTCCTCGATCTCGCTGGCCGCGGCCCGCACCGCCTCGTGCACACGCACCGGCGCCAGCCCCCGCCGCACCGGGGCGTCCCCGCTGAGCAGCATCAGGTTCTCGGCGTTGCGCCGCATCTGCGTGCTGAAGTGGTCGATGCGAAAGAGCGACTCCAACACCTTGGGATCGGTCTCGGAGCGCTCCAGCGCGTCCAGCAGCCCCAGTTGCCGGTGCACCAGCGCCTGGGTGCGCCGGGCGATGTTGCGGAACATGTTGCGCACGCCCGCGCGCACCTGCGCCTCCTCCACCGCCGCCGCCACGGCCGCGCGCTGGGCGTCGTTGAAGGCCTCGGCCACCTGTCCGATCTCGTCGGTGCTCTCCACCTGCAGCCGCGGCACCTCGGCGTCCACGTCCACGCTGCCGCCCGCGCGCAGCCGGGCGGTGACCTCGGGCAGACGCACCCGGGCGTGCTCCAGGGTGACCGTGCGCAGGTCCTGTAGACGCCTGCCCAGGCGCTGGGTGGCGCCCACCGCGACCGCGGAGGAGACCAGGGCGGCCACCAGGGCGGGCACGCTCATCAGCAGGACGCTGGTGCGCAGTTCGGCCGACTGGGAGCGGCTGAAGGCGATGACCCGGTCGATCTGGCCCTGTTCGACGTCGCGCATGCGCGCGTCCACGGCCTCGGCGGCGCCCTGCCAGGCGGTGGCGTTGACCGGGACGGTGGCCCCGCCCCGCACCGGCATGGAGATGATGCTCTCCTGGAGCTGGTAGATGCGCTGCAACTCGGTGTAGGACTCCAGCTCGATGTACTCCTGACTGTCCTCCTCGCTCATCTCGACCACGACCCGGTCCCAGGTGTAGTGCTGGGCGCCGGCCGCGGCGGCGAACTGCGCGTGGGCCTGGACGGGGAAGGCGTTGGTGGCCACCGCGTGGGCCAGGACGGTGTCCTGCTGGTTGAGGAGCTCGCGGGTGCGCATCAGCGAGGTCAGGGAGCGCAGGTGCGGGGCCTGGGCGGGGTCGGCGCGCTCGACGTGGCCGTCCCACACGCGCAGGCCCTGTTCGATGACCTCGTCGTAGACGGTGGAGGTCTCCTCCAGGTCGATCTCGGTGGGGGAGGAGGCGTCCACCCGGGCACGCAGGGTGTCGACGCGGTTGACGGCGGCGCGGAAGGCCAGGGCCTGTTCGGGCAGGTCCTGCACGTCGAAGGCGTCCAGGCTCTGGCTGAGGGCGTCCACGGCCTCGTCGGTGTGCTGGCGCGAGTAGGTCAGGTACAGGGCGGTGCGCTCGGTGCCCCAGGCCGCGTCCATGGTGGCGCGGCGTTCGCGCTGGAGCGCGCCGATGGTCTCCTCGACGGGGACGCCGACCTGTTCGGTGAAGGTGGCGGTGGCGCGCAGCTCGCCGATGTCGCCGATGAGCAGGGCGGTGAAGGCGGCCCACAGGGTCAGCAGCACGGTGCTGGGGAACAGGACCAGCGTGATCATGCGGGCGCGAAGCGAACGGCGCTTGTTGTGGGGCATGGGCTCGCTTCCGGGGGGAGAGCGGCGGGCGTTGCCTGCGGGGGACGTCCACCGGGCGGGGGAGGGGCCGGAGTTCCCCAGAGTGAACCGCTCAACGGGGGATTGCGCAAGCCTGAGAGGGACACAGGGGCCCATACGGGCAGGATCGGCGCAGGTGGGGAGGCTGGCCTCAGCTTGATAACGCGAACTACTAAGCTACTAAGTTGATTAAAATCTACGTCGTACAGTCGGGCCTTCTTTTTCTCGAAACAACAAAAAACCTAAAGGAGCGGCTTCGCCGCACCAACCACCACACAGCTCCACCTCGGAGAACACACGCACCGAATGTGACCCCCACCCCGCACACGGGTACGTAGCCCCCTGCGACCACCCACACGGGCACCCGGCCGCACCGGAACACCACAACAGGGGAGAGGACCCACCATGAAGCTCACCGAGGAGCAGATCCGCGACGGCCTGACCCGCCTCACCGACTGGGAACTGGACCCCGCCGCACCCGCCATCCGCCGCACCGTGCGCCTGCCCGACTTCCCGGCCGCCATCGCCCTGGTCAACGAGATCGCCCAGGCCGCCGAGCAGGTCGACCACCACCCCGACATCGACATCCGCTACGACACCCTGCACCTGGCGCTGAGCACCCACTCCGAGGGAGCCGTCACCGACAAGGACATGTCCCTGGCCGCCCGCGTGGACGAACTCGTCCCCTGACCCCCACACGGGGGAAGCACCAGACAGCGCCGACGCGCCCGCCCGCCCCGCACCACCGAGCAGGGGAGGGGAGGAGGGGTCAGCGCAGACGCGCCCGACGCATCTTGCCCGAGGCCGTGCGCGGCAGCTCCTCCACGAAGTCCACCACCCGCGGCGCGGCGTGCGCGGCGAACCGCTCACCCACCCACCCCTTGAGCTCCTCGGCCAGCTCCGGCGTGGCCTCACGACCGGCGTGCAGAACCACCCGCGCACCGATCACCTGCCCCGCGAGCTCGTCGGGGATCGAGTACACCCCGCACTCCTCCACCGCGGGGTGGGCGTTGAGCACCGACTCCACCTCCGTCGGACCGATCCGGTACCCGTAGGTCAAGATGGCGCCGTCGTCACGGGTGGAGAAGAACAGCGAACCCTGACGGTCCTGGATACCGGTGTCCCCGGTCAGGTAGTAGGCGTGGTCGGGGGTGAACCTGACCTGCGAGGCCCCCTCGTGGCCGATGTAGCCGTCGAACCAGGCCAGCGGACTGTGCGCCAGGTCCACCGCCACACGCCCGTAGGCGCCCAGGGGAGCGGGGTCGTCGGAGATCGCCTCCAGGATCTGCACCCGCCAGCCCGGCAGGGCGGGACCGATCGCCCCCGGCGGCAGAACGGCGGGCTCCCGACCGGTGTCGCCGTTGGCAACGCCCACGCACCATCCCAGCTCGGTCTGCCCGTAGTGGTCGCGCACCGGGATGCCGAAGACGTCGGTGACCCAGTCGATGACGTCGGGGGCCAGGGGCTCGCCCGCACTGGCCAGGCTCTGCACCATGACCTCGGGGGGCAGGGTCTTGGTGGCCGCGCGCAACGTGCGGTAGGTGGTGGGATCGGCCGCCAGGTTGGTGACGCCGTGCACGCCCAGCACGTCCAGGGTCAGCTCGGGATCGAAGAACCCGGCGCGCAGGGCCAGGGAGTTGTGCCCGGCCAGCAGCGGTGAGATGAGCCCGTGGTACAGGCCGTAGGCGGAACCGGGGTCGGCGGTGTTCCAGTAGACGTCGTCGTCGTGCACGCCCAGGCCGTAGTGGTGGTAGGCGTGCATGGCGGCCAGGGCGCGCACGGGCACGCGCACGCCCCGGGGCGGACCGATGACGCCGGAGACGTAGACGACGGCCAGCAGCCCGGCCCCGCCCACGGCGGCGTCGGGGGCGGGCGGCGCGGTCGCGGCGCGGGCGGCCAGGCCGGTGAGGGTGTGGTCGCCCTCGTGGGCGGGCTCGACGGCGGTGGTGGCGATGTACCAGGGGTGGTCGGCGCCGGGGTCGAGCTTGGCGCGGTACTCGGCGTCGCACACGACCAGGCGGGCACCGGAGTCGGTGAGGCGCTCGTTGATGGCCGAGGGGGCGAAGGAGGAGAGGAGGGGGACCAGGACGGCTCCCAGGCGCCACACGGCCAGGGCGGTGACGGTCAGGTCGGTGCCCTTGGGGATGAGGGTGGCGACGCGGTCTCCGGTGGTGATGCCCAGGTCGGCGAGCCCGGTGGCCAGGTCGCGGGAGCGCTGGGCGAGTTCGCCGAAGGTGAGGGTGGTGGCCTCCAGGGTGGGGCCGATCTCGGTGGTGGCGGTGGCGTGGGGGTCGTGGCGGTCGCAGAGGAGGTGGGCCACCGATGTGGTGGGTGTGTCGTATGTGGCGAGCCAGTCGCGGACGTGCTGCTCCGGGTCGGGCACGGGCATCGGTGGCGGTCCTCTTTTTCGGTTGGTGTGGGGCTTTCGCGGGTTACGTCAACACTATGCCCACCTGTGAGGCTCATCATTAACCCTGGTTTTCCTTCGGCCTTGACCGGGCGGCCCAAGACGGACCTCCCAAAGACGAACCAGACCCCAGTCAGGACAACACAGCCCGAGCCAGCCAGCGCACAGGCCGCAGCGTCACCAGGACGCGGGAATTTCCCGAAACCCTCACACGTGTCCGTGCTGCGTGCCATGCTCGCCTTCATGCGCACCCGCTTCCCGGCCCCGGGCCGGACTCTGCCCGGGGCGGTCGGCCAGCAATGCCGATCGCCCCAGCCGGGTGCGCCCACCTGCCTGGTGTGGGGTGGTGACCGGTGAGCCGCAAAGCGCCTCTCATGAAGGGCGAGATCTCGCGCACCGCGTGCGCTCCGGTCGTGCTGCGTACCGGGTCGCAGGAGAGGGCCGGCGCACTCGTGTCAGCCTCAGCGCTGGCCGAACGTGTGGGCTGGTGTGCTGATCTGGTGTCGGCCATCCACCGGGTTGCTGGCCGAGCACTTCAATACCGCTGACGTGGACGCGTTGGCGTCCAGTGTGGACGAGACCGGGCGGCGATTGCCCTCGAACGCGTGGATGGCACTGCGCCGCCTGGGCTGGACCGCCGAACCGCCGAACCGCCGAAGGGCGTGCGTGTCAACGACCGGATCGTGCGCATGGCCCAGGAGATGGCCGGGCGCATCCTGCGCTCCGCGAAGTGGCGCGCCGAGGTGGGGATCGCGGTGGTCACCGTGCCCGCCCGGGGCACCTCCAAGCACTGCCCCCGCTGTCTGGCTCCGCTGGGGCACCGCAAGGCTCCTGAGCGGCCCGTCCGGGGGTGGAAGTGGGCGGTGTGTCCCGACCGTAACGGTTGCGGGTGGCAGGGCGACCGCGACGCCGGTGCGTGGCAGCGCGTGGCCGCACGCGGCCTGACCCATCAGGCCAGGACCGTCACCGACCGCGCCACGGGGGCGATGGGCATCCGCGCGGTGGTGGACACGCTCGAAACCCGCGCGGTGGTCATCGCAGCGGCCGTCACGAAGACCTGTCGGGGGGATCGGTCCAGGACCGGTCCGACCCGGCAACGACCCACACGCCCTGCGCCCAGGCGACGCGGGGCACCCACCACCGGACCGGTCCCGGCTGCCCCGCGCGGCCCACCGGCACCAGGGCGTGAACACGATCAGCACACCCACCACCCGGCACAGACCGAGAGGGGCGGCGTTGGGCGCGGGATTCCACCTGCACGCCCACGCCACCCCACCACGGTGGGAGATTCCGTTAGCAGGCAAGATGTCTTCCATCGGATCACTTAGCTAATCAGAGACGCTGGCCTCACTCGCGCGCCGCGTGGGCGCTGGGACATGATGTGGGGATGGATAGCGTCGCGGTGGTGGAACGTTTCGGTCTGGGCGCGGATGTGCGCCTGTGGCTGGAGGAGACGGAGCGGCTGCCGGAGCCGGTAAGGGCTCTGGAGGTTCCGGTGGGTGCTGAGGCGGAGCAGGTGTTGGACCTGTTCGCGCTGGAGGCGGTGGACCGGGCCGAGGTGGAGGCGCTCTGGCCGGGTTCGGGCTCGGAGCCGGGGGAGTGGCCGCCGGAGCTGTGGTACCTGGTGGGGTGCATGTACCGGCGTCTGTGCGCGGACGCGGATCTGGCGCTGGGGGAGTGGCAGGACTGGCCGTCGTTGGTGGGGGCCGAGGACGCGCGGGTGCGTGCGGCGTCGTTGTGGGCGTTCGCGGCGCGGGTTCCGGCGCAGTTCGAGGCGCACGCGGAGTTGGGCGTGGACCCCGCGGTGACGGCGGCGACGCTGGCCGACGTGGGTGTACAGGTGGCGCGGTCGCGGCGGATGTTCGGCCGGTTGGGTGTGGAGACGGCGTCGTGGGTGGCGGCGCAGTTCCGTGGGCGCCTGTACTGGGTGGGCGGGTTGCAGCTGGAGCCGGGGGTGCTGACCGACCAGGGCGGTGTGGAGTGGTACCCCCGGGAGGAGGCGGCGCGGTTGGGTCCGGGGATGGGCCGTGGGGACCTGGCGCTGCGGTTGCACATTCCGTCGGGGGGCCTGGATCCGGCGTCGGTGGATGACGCGTTGGGGCGGGCGCGGGAGTTCGCGCGCTCGCACCTGGGGTTCGATCCGGTGGTGGCCACGTGTACGTCGTGGTTGCTGGACCCGCAGTGGGAGGAGGTGTTGGGGGAGGGCTCCAACATCGTGGGGTTCCAGCGGAGGTTCACGTTGGTGGGGCGCGGGCAGCCGGGGGAGTCGGACGTGTTCCGGTTCGTGTTCGGGATGCCGGTGGTGGACGTGGCGGCGGCCGGGCGGCGCACGCGGTTGGAGCGTGCGGTGGTGGAGCGGCTGGAGTCGGGGGGTGCGTGGCAGGTGCGTACGGGATGGTTGCGGTTGCCCGAGTAGGGCGCGTGTGCGTTCCCCGGGGCCTGGTGGTGCGGGTCCCGGGGGCGCGGGCGGTTGACGTCGGTGGAGCTGCTGTGTCGCGGAATACGCGCTCGGGGGCGGGTCGGGAGAGGATCCGTCGGCCTCTGGGGGTGTCAGCGGACGGGGGAGGTCTTCCTTCAGCTCTACCTGTCAGGTCTACCTGACATAAGCTCCACTTGACATAATGTGCATTATCGGCGATACGGGATGGCCTGCGGGGAAGGGGTTCTCGGCCCTGTGGGCCGTGCGTGGGCGCGCCCGGGTGCTGTGACGCGTGGACGTCGGCGCGCCGGGCGGCTCTGGCGTCGGCGTGACTGGGCGGTTGAGTCCCTGGACGGCGGTGAGTACTGCGGCCGTGCGCGTGCCGGTCCGGGTCCGGCGCCGAGAACGCCGTCACGCGGGTGTTGGCTGGCCGTTGCGGGCTGATCGGATGTCTGTCGGATGTCTGGCAGTCCACGGCGGTGGTTACGTCTGAAGCCTGAAATCCGGGCTGGTCCACTGGTCAACCCCGGTGACGTGGCTCGCCGGACGCACTGGTGTCCGGAGATCGCTCGAGCTTCTCGGCCGCGCAGGCTGGGTCACTCTGTCCGGGCTGGCCTCCCGGCGCCGGGCGTCGTTCGCCTCGGTGTTCTGGGCGGCGGGGTGTCCCCCTGAGGCCGCACCCCTCTCCCGATTCGTCCATGTTTCATGCATAAACGGTGTTATGCATGATTTTGTGGGGTTTTGTACTTCTATGCGTAGTTCCATGGCGACCGATTGACCGATCACCGGCTTCCGCCGACCCTCCGACCCGCTCGCCGTCCACCCCTTCCGCCTCCGCTCCACCGCGAGCCTTGCCCCCACCGGACCCCGACCCTCCTCCCCCGCCAGCGCCCGACGCCACGACACCGCCCGCGAGGCGCCACCTCGCGTTTCCCCTCCCCCGCCCCGGGCAGGAGGGCGGCGTGGCACACAACGGCTCCCCGCCCGGGCCAGGCGGCCCCGCGGCACGTCGTTCGTGAACGGGTGAGCACGGAGAGTTACCGTGGCTGGGTCGGGCGCGGACTCCCCCGGTCCACCGGCCCGCTGCTCCCCCTCCACGCACGGGAACACCCTCCTGGGAGGAAGAGGCATGGCCCTGCAAGAGGACGAACTGCGACGCGTGGACGCCTACTGGCGGGCCGCGAACTACCTGTCGGTCGGGCAGATCTACCTGATGGACAACCCGCTGCTGCGCGAGGAGCTGCGGCCCGAGCACATCAAGCCGCGCCTGCTGGGGCACTGGGGCACCACCCCGGGGCTGAACTTCTGCTACGCGCACCTGAACCGGGCGATCCGGGCCCGGGACCTGGACATGATGTACGTGATCGGGCCGGGGCACGGCGGCCCGGCCGCGGTGGCCAACGCCTGGCTGGAGGGCACCTACGGCGAGGTGTACCGGCACGTGGGCCAGGACGTGGACGGGATGCGGCGACTGTTTCGGCAGTTCTCCTTCCCCGGCGGGGTGCCCAGCCACGTGGCGCCCGAGACGCCGGGGTCCATCCACGAGGGCGGTGAGCTGGGGTACTCGCTGGCGCACGCCCAGGGTGCGGCCTTCGACAACCCCGACCTGGTGGTGGCGTGCGTGGTGGGCGACGGTGAGGCCGAGACGGGACCGCTGGCGGGCAGCTGGCACGGCAACGCGTTCCTGGACCCGGTGCACGACGGCGCGGTGCTGCCGATCCTGCACCTGAACGGGTACAAGATCGCCAATCCCACGGTGCTGGCGCGGATCCCCGAACGGGAGCTGCTGTCCTACTTCGAGGGGTTGGGGTACCGGCCGTTGCTGGTCAGTGGTGAGGACCCCGAGTACATGCACCGGCGGATGGCCGAGGCGGTGGACGAGGCGCTGGAGGAGATCGCGCGGATCCAGCACCGGGCGCGGGTGTCGGGGGTACGGGAGCGTCCGGTGTGGCCGGTGGTGATCCTGCGTTCGCCCAAGGGGTGGACGGGGCCGGTGGAGGTGGACGGTGAGCCGGTGGAGGGGACGTGGCGTTCCCACCAGGTGCCGTTGGGCCAGGTGCGTTCGGACGAGGGGCACCGGAGGTTGCTGGAGGAGTGGATGCGCTCCTACCGGCCCGAGGAGCTGTTCGAGGAGTCGGGTGCCCCGGTGGCCCAGGTGCGCGGCCAGGTGCCGGAGGGCGAACGGCGGATGAGCGCGAGCCCGCACGCCAACGGCGGGGTGCTGCGGCGGGAGCTGGTGCTGCCGGACTTTCGTGGGTACGCGGTGGACGTGGGCAGGAACGGGACCCAGACCAGTGAGGCGACGCGGGTGCTGGGCCGTTTCCTGCGGGATGTGATCCGGGCCAATCCGCGGACGTTTCGGTTGGTGGGGCCGGACGAGACGGCCTCCAACCGGTTGGACGCGGTGTTCGAGGCCTCGGACAAGGAGTGGGAGGCGGGGCGGCTGGCGACCGATGAGCACCTGGGGCCCGGGGGTCGGGTGATGGAGGTGCTCAGCGAGCACCTGTGCCAGGGGTGGTTGGAGGGGTACCTGTTGACCGGGCGGCACGGGTTGTTCAGCTGCTACGAGGCGTTCGTGCACATCGTGGACTCGATGTTCAACCAGCACGCCAAGTGGTTGAAGGTGTCGCGGCAGCTGCCGTGGCGGCGTCCGATCTCGTCGTTGAACTACCTGTTGACCTCACACGTGTGGCGTCAGGACCACAACGGGTTCACCCACCAGGATCCGGGGTTCTTGGACGTGGTGCTGAACAAGCCCGCGGAGGTGGTGCGGGTGTACCTGCCGCCGGACGCCAACACGCTGTTGTCGGTGGCCGACCACTGCCTGCGCTCCAGTGACTACGTGAACGTGGTGGTGGCGGGCAAGCAGCCGGGGCTGGGTTACCTGTCGATGGAGGAGGCGGTGGCGCACTGTACGCGCGGGATCGGGATCTGGGAGTGGGCCAGTACCGACGGCGGGGCGGACCCGGACGTGGTGCTGGCGTGTGCGGGTGACGTGCCCACGTTGGAGGCGTTGGCGGCGGCGGACCTGGTGCGCCGGTGGTTGCCGCAGGTGCGGGTGCGGGTGGTCAACGTGGTGGACCTGATGCGGTTGCTGCCCGACAGCGATCACCCGCACGGGTTGCCCGACGCCGAGTACGACGCCCTGTTCACCACGGACAAGCCGGTGGTCTTCGCCTTCCACGGGTATCCGTGGCTGGTGCACCGGTTGACCTATCGGCGGGCGGGTCACGGGAACCTGCACGTGCGCGGGTACAGGGAGCGGGGCACGACGACCACGCCGTTCGACATGGTGATGCTCAACGACCTGGACCGGTTCCATCTGGTGATGGACGTGATCGACCGGGTTCCGGGCCTGGGGCAGCGGGCGGCGCAGGTGCGTCAGCGGATGGCGGACGAGCGGTTGCGGCACCGGGCCCACACGCGGGAGTTCGGTGAGGATCCGGCGGAGATCCGTGAGTGGGTGTGGCGGTACTGATGCGTGTTCTGGTGGTCAACGCGGGGTCCTCCAGCCTGAAGCTGGGGGTGGTGGACGGTGACGGTGCGGTGCTGGACTCGGAGTCGCTCGCGGCGCGTGGGGGGCACTGGGATCCGCGGGAGCTGAGCCGGGTGCTGGAGGGTGTGCCCGAGGTGGACGCGGTGGGTCACCGGGTGGTGCACGGGGGTGGTGAGTTCGTCGATCCGGTGCGGCTGGACGCCTCGGTGGTGGAGCGGTTGCGGGCGTGGGGTTCGCTGGCGCCCCTGCACCAGCCCAAGGCGTTGGAGGCGATCGAGGTGGTGGGGCGGGCGTTGCCGGGGTGTGCGGCGGTGGCGTGTTTCGACACCGCCTTCCACGCCGGTCTGCCGGAGGTGGCGTCCACGTACGCGGTGCCCGAGCGGTGGCGTCGGGAGTGGGGGGTGCGCCGGTACGGGTTCCACGGGCTCTCGCACGCCTATGTGTCGCGGCGGGCGGCGGAGTTGACCGGTGGGGAGCGTGTGGTGAGTGCGCACCTGGGGTCGGGGGCGTCGTTGGCGGCGGTGTCGGGGGGCCGGTGTGTGGACACCACGATGGGGTTCACCCCGTTGGAGGGGGTGGTGATGGCCACGCGTTCGGGGAGTGTGGATCCGGGGTTGGTGGTGTGGTTGGTGCGCCATGGCGGGTTGTCGGTGGAGGAGGTCGAGCGGGGGTTGGAGCGCGAGTCGGGGTTGTTGGGGCTGGCGGGGACCGAGGACATGCGTGAGGTGTTGGAGCGCGACGACGCGCGGGCGCGGTTGGCGTTGGGGGTGTACGTGCACCGGTTGTGTGCGGGTGTGGCGTCGATGGCGGCGGCGTTGGGCGGGGTGGACACGTTGGTGTTCACCGGTGGTGTGGGTGAGTCGGCGGCGCCGGTGCGTGAGCGTGTGGCGCGGGGGCTGGGTTTTTTGGGGGTGGGTGTGGACGGTGCGGTGAATGCGGCTGTGGAGGGTGAGGCGGAGGTGACGGGTGCTGGGGCGCGGGTGCGCACGTTGGTGGTGCCCTCGCGTGAGGACGTGGAGATCGCGGCGGGGGTGCGGCGGGTGTTGGGCGGGGGGTGAGACTGGGGCTCCCCCTCTCCCCCGCTGCCGGGTGTCGACCGTCTTCGACACCCGGTGGTGGCGGGCGGTGGAAGCGCCCGCGGAATCGGGGATGCTGGGGGTATGAGTGCTCAGACGGGGCCTGTGGCCGAGGCTGTGGAGCAGTACCTGGTGGCGCGTCGGGCGGCCAAGCCCTCCCCTCACACGGTGGCCGCCTACCGGCGTGATCTGCGCGGGGTGTTGGGGTGTGTGGCGCAGGTGGTGGGTGTGGAGCCCGATCTGGTGGGGTGGCAGGACCTGGAGGCGGGGGTGTTGCGGGCGGCGTTCGCGGAGTTCGCCGGGGAGCGGGCGGCTTCCAGTGTGTTGCGGGCGTGGTCGACGTGGAACGGGTTCTTCGCGTTCTGGGTGTCGGAGGGGGTGGTGGCGGGCAATCCGATGTCGGCGGTGCCGCGGCCGCGGGTGCGTCCCTCCGGGCCCAAGCCGTTGATGGGTGAGGACACCCCGGAGCGGTTGTTGGAGGCGTTGGCGCGGGGTGCGCGTAAGGCGCGTGATCCGTGGCCGGAGCGGGATCTGGCGGTGTTGGCGTTGGCGTTGCTGACGGGGATGCGGTCGGCGGAGATGTTGTCGCTTCGGGTGGAGTCGGTGGGTGGGCGTTCGGGTGAGCGTCGTATCCGGGTGGTGGGCAAGGGCGGGGGTGAGCGGGTCCTGCCGATCGAGGTGCCGTTGGAGGCGTTGTTGGAGGCCTATCTGGTCTCGCGGCGTGAGCGGTTCGGGGTGGTGCGGGGGTCGGATCCGTTGTTGGTGGACAACCGGGGTGAGGGGTTGCGCCGGGGTGGGTTGCAGTATCTGGTGCAGCAGTGTTACAAGCACGCGGGTGTGCACGACCGGGTGGCGCGGGGGACGTTGGTGCACGCGTTGCGGCACACCTTCGCGACGCGGTTGGCGGAGGACGGGGCGTCGGTGTCGGAGATCATGCATCTGCTGGGGCATGCGTCGGTGGCGTCGTCGCAGGCCTATATCGAGGTGACGGCGCGGGCGCAGCGGGAGGCGGCGTCGTCGAACCGTACGTACGGGGTGTTGCGGCGTCTGGTGGCCGAGGGCGGGGGCGGCTGATCGATGAGGTGCCGCGGCTGACCTCCCGCACCCACGGAATGTCGCCGTGGCCGTCGCGGATGTCGCTCATCAGCCGCTTCCAGTCCTCGCGTCTCCTGTGTGAGTACTGGGAGGTGGGCACGTCGTTGTCAGATTGACATCCTCTCCCGCTAAGGCGGGAGAATCCAGCTAACGGAACCGGTCCGCCGCTGGTGGTCTACGCTTCTCAGCCCGCCTGACGGCGAGGGCTCCACGTCCTGGCACCCACAATGTCCTGGGGCGCTTGCTGCTTGACCGCGTGCTCGACGTTGCACGCGGCGTTGGTGTCGGCGTGCGCGGTGTGCCCGCACGCGGGTGCCTTGCACACGAACCGGTCCTGGGACTCGCGGCTGCCCTCGGCGATGACCTGACACCGCGAGCAGCGCCGCGAGGTGTACAGGGCGGGCACCCGCACCAGGTGCCCGCCCCGCTCAGCGAGCTTGTACGCCAACAACGCGACCGTGCGCCCCCACGCCTGACCCGCGATCGCACGGTTCAACCCGGCCTTCTGCTTGACGTTGGTGCCCGGGGCGTCCACCGTTCCCCGGGCCGAGCGGACCATGCCGGTGATATTCAGGTCCTCGACCCCCACCACACCGAACTCCTGGGCCAGGGCGTGCGTGACCTTGTGCTGCCAGTCCAGGGCGCGGCGCTTGGCTTTCGCGCGCACCCCCGCGATCTGGTCATAGGTACGACGCAGCCGGTTCGAGGGCACCTGTCCGGGTGTGCGGTGACGCCGTTGGCGGGCGGCTTTACGCTCCAACCGGCGCACACGCTCGGCCTCACTCTCGGACAGCCACGGCTTGTGCTCACGGAACGTGCCGTCGGACAGGGCGAGCGGCTTGGCGATGCCCCGGTCGATCCCCACCCCCGGGCCGGTGTGCGGGGGCGGTTCCTTGGCCTCGGTGCGCACCCGCAGCACCACGTGCCAGCCATTGGCTTCCCGCACCAACCGGGCACCGGTGACGCGGTTGGCGGCGTCAGCGTGCTTACCGACCGGTAGGTCCTTGGTCCACCGGAATCGGACCACGCCGATCTTGGGGACCTTCACACTCCCCCACGTACGGGTGAGACGCTCGATGGCCAGGTCGCGACCTTGAGGGATGTCGACACACATCCGTGAACGCAGCCGTGCTTTGAAGACGGGCGGTCCGGCACGGCCCGCCCAGCAGTTCTGCCACGCCCGGAAATAGGTCTTCAGGACTTGTTGTGCTGCTTGCGCGGGAAGGGCCGCCAGCCACGGAATGTCCTTGCGGGCCTGCCGGATGGCCGCATCAGCGTCGGCCAGGGACACCCGCCGGTTCTCGGAGGACATGGTCCACCAGCAGTGCAAGAGGTTCCACAGGGCGCGGGCGGCATGGCCCTGGGTTTCCAACTCACGGAGTTGGTCCTTGGTGGGGTACAGGCGGGCCTTGTGGCCGCGCTCACGCTTCATGTGTCACCTCCCTTGGGTGGTCTGAATCGACCCTAGCGCGGGGGTGTGACGTTTCGTGACGGGCGATTCACCCACCGACTGAAGCCGGTGGCACTCTCGCGCAGGAGAGGTAGATTCCGGCGATCGGCCAGGAGTTTTCGGCGCAGCGGCGCTTGCCTATGCTGAGTTGTTGGTCGACGGACCTTCCCGCGTGTCCTCCTCTCTGCTGGTCCTTGGATATTCGTCCGTACAGAAGGACCCTGGGGTTGTGCTTGGGGATTTTTTGCATAGAGTGACTATATCAACACAGAGGGTTTAAGTGATCATTTCGTCGGTGAATGTGAATGGGCTGCGGGCCGCGGCGAAGAAGGATCCGGGGTTCGTGGGGTGGTTGGCGGGCACGGACGCCGACGTGGTGTGTCTTCAGGAGACGCGGGCCGAGGCCGAGCAGTTGCCGGCGGGGGTGGTGGCGCCTGAGGGGTGGCACGTGGTGTTG
The DNA here is from genome assembly GCF_965343085.1 of Nocardiopsis synnemataformans. Classification (NCBI taxonomy): domain Bacteria; kingdom Bacillati; phylum Actinomycetota; class Actinomycetes; order Streptosporangiales; family Nocardiopsidaceae; genus Nocardiopsis; species Nocardiopsis synnemataformans. The sequence goes on from NZ_CBDRFA010000006.1 coordinate 69,942, forward strand.
GCTCCGGCGGCGGCGCGGGGGCGTGCGGGGGTCGCGGTGTACTCGCGGCGTGAGCCCGATGAGGTGCGGGTGGGGTTCGGGCATGCCGAGTTCGAGGAGTCGGGCCGGTATGTGGAGGTGGACCTGGGTGAGGTGACGGTGGCGAGCCTGTACCTGCCCTCGGGTGAGGTGGGCACCGAGCGCCAGGAGGAGAAGGAGCGTTTCATGGAGGCGTTCCTGCCGTATCTGGTCAAGCGGCGTGCGCAGGTGGAGGAGCGCGGTCGTGAGCTGGTGGTGTGCGGGGACTGGAACATCGCCCATGCCGAGGCGGATCTGAAGAACTGGCGGGCCAACCGCAAGAACGCGGGGTTCCTGCCGGAGGAGCGGGAGTGGTTGTCGCGGGTCCTGGGTGAGGCGGGGTTCGTGGACGTGGTGCGGTCGTTGCACCCGGACCAGGAGGGACCCTACACGTGGTGGTCCTACCGTGGTCGTGCCTTCGACAACGACGCGGGGTGGCGGATCGATCTTCAGGTGGCTACGCCGGGGTTGGCGGGGTGTGCGGTGGAGGCGCGGGTGGAGCGTGCTCCCGAGCATGCTGGGCGTTGGTCTGATCATGCTCCGGTGACGGTGCGCTACCGGGTGCGGTAGGAGGAGGCGGTCATGGGTGTGCCGATCGTTCTGGTGCATGGGTTGCGGGTGTCGGGGAGTATGTGGCGTCCGCAGGTGGAGTTGTTGGAGAGCGAGGGGCGCACGGTGGTGGTCCCCGATCTTCCGGGGCACGGGTCGCGGCGGGGTGAGGAGTTCTCGCTGGGGCGTGCGGTGGACGCGGTGTTGGCTGCGGTCGACAGTGTGGGTGGTCGTGCGCTGGTGGTGGGGTTGAGTCTGGGCGGGTTCGTCTCGATCGCGACGGCGGCTGCCGCTCCGGGGCGGGTGGCGGGGTTGGTGGCTGCGGGTTGCACGGCCAAGCCCGCGCAGTTGTTGGCGCAGGTGTACCGGATTCCGGCGGTGTTGATGGATCGGTTGCCGGACAAGGGTGCGGCGGTCAACGAGCGGTTTCACCGGTTGACGTTGCGTGATGGTGCGGCGGACGCGGTGTTGGGGGGTGGTTTGGCGGTGGAGGCGGCCACGGCGGTGATCGACGCGGTCTCGGAGATGGACGTGTTGGCGGCGTTGGCCGCGTATGAGGGTCCGGTGTGGTTGATCAATGGGGCGCGGGACCACTTCCGGATCCATGAGAAGCGTTTCTTCGACGTGTGTGCGGATGGTCGGTTGGTGAACGTGCCGCGGGCGGGGCACATGGTGAGTTTGGATCAGCCGGTGAATTTTTCGCGGATTGTGGCGGATGCGGCTGATGTGGTGTCGGGGCGTGAGCGTGTGCGGCGTGCGGTGGAGGCCGGGGAGGGCTGAGGCCGTGGTGGTCGCGGGGGGTGGGGGCTGGTGCCTCCACCCCCCGCGGCGTGTCAGGGGGTGGGTGCGGGCAGGCGGAAGTAGATGGCGGGGTTGTGGTGGCCGGGGTGCAGGGGTGTGGTCAGGCCGAGTTCTTCCTTGAGTTCGCGTAGGGCGCGGTGGGTGTGGGGTGCGCGGGCGGCGGAGGCGGTGAAGAAGCCGGTGGTGTGGGTGGTGAGCCAGGCCATGACGTGGGCGCCTTCGGTGAAGGGCGGGGTGGAGTGGTGGCGGAAGACGTCGTGGACGGTGACGGTGGTGTGCGGGGGCAGGGTGGGCAGCAGGTGGTGCAGGTACCAGCGGGCGAACCAGCCCTGGTGGGTGGCGTTGATGTGCAGGTGGTCGGTGCGTGGTGGCAGGTGGGCGGTGCTGGTGCGGATGTCGCCGTGGGTGAAGGTCCAGCGGGTGTGGGCCAGGTCGGTGGGGACGTGGTGGGGGGCGTGGTCGCGGGTGTCGAAGGAGTGCAGGTGGCCGGTGCCGTTGTCGCGTAGGGCGGACAGGATCCAGGTGGTGGACCAGCCGTGGTCGGTGCCGATCTGGACGGTGTGGGCGGGGGTGTTCTCGCGCAGGAGCAGGTAGGTGATCTCGGCTTCGATGTCGTCGGTGCAGGGGCGCAGGTGGGGGTTGGTGGTGTGGTGGTGGCGCATCTGGTCGCGGACGCGGGCCAGGTCGTCGCGGTGGGTGCGGTAGAGGTGGCGGATGTGGTCGAGGTCGATGGTGGTGGGCATGTGCTTTCCCCGGGTGTGGCGCGGACACGGTGTGGTTGCCGAAAGTAGCAGTGTTGTTGCCGTGTGTTCACCTGGGGGTGGGTGTGTCGTCGTGTGCGGGGTGCTCAGTGGCCGGTGTTGGGGCGGATGAGGCCGGAGTCGTAGGCGGCGATGACGGCCTGGGTGCGGTCGCGGACGCCGAGTTTGGTGAGGGTGTGGGAGACGTGGGTCTTGACGGTTTCGGTGCCCAGGAAGAGGCGGTCGGCGATCTCGGCGTTGGTGAACCCCTGGGCCATGAGGGTGAGGGTCTGGGACTCGCGTTCGGTGAGGGTGGCCACGGCGCGGGCGGCGGGTGTGGGCGCGGTGGGCTGGGTGGCGGCCAGGTGGCGCAGGGCGGTGGGGAAGAGGAGGGTGTCGCCGCGGTGGGCGATGCGGATGGCGGCGAGGATGTCCTCGGGTGGGGTGCGTTTGAGGAGGAATCCGTGGGCGCCGGCGCGTAGGGCGCCCCAGACGTAGTCGTCGTTGTCGAAGGTGGTGACGACGATGACGCGGGGCGGGTCGGTCAGGGTGGTGTGCAGGGTGCGGGTGGCCTGGATGCCGTCCAGGTGGGGCATGCGCACGTCCATCAGGACCAGGTCGGGGCGGGTGCGGCGGACGAGGTCGGGGACGTCGGCGCCGTCGTCGGCCTGGCCGGTGACCCGCATGTCGTGCTCGGCGTTGATGAGGGCGGCCAGTCCGGCGCGGATGAGGGCTTCGTCGTCGACGAGGTTGATGCGGATCACGGTTGTTCTTCCCAGGTCAGGTGGCAGGTGAGGTGCCAGGTGCCGTGGTGGGGGCGGGCGGTGAGGGTGCCGCCGAGCAGGTGGGCGCGTTCTCGCATGCCGGTGATGCCGTGGTGGCCGCGTCGTCGTGGGGTGCGGTGGGCGCGGGTGGGTGGTAGGGGGTTGGTGAGGGTCAGGGTGAGGGCGGTGGGGGTGATGTCCAGGGTGAGGGTGAGGGGTTGGCCGGGGGCGTGGCGCAGGGCGTTGGTGAGGGCTTCTTGGCTGATGCGGTAGGTCTCGCGGGAGAGCAGGGCGGGTACGCGGGCGGGGTCGCCGCTCAGGTGCAGGGTCAGGTCGGTGCCGGTGTGTTGGGTGGCGTGGGCCAGGTGGGGCAGGTGGGTCAGGTCGGGGGGTGTGGTGCGTGGGGTGGGGGTGTTCTCGCGCAGGATGCCCAGGGCGTGGTCGAGGTCGGCGGTGGCGGTGCGGGCCTGGTCGGCGATGTGGGTCAGGGCCTGGCGGGCGAAGTCGGGGTCGGTGTCCAGCAGGCGGGCGGCGGTGGCGGCCTGGAGGGTGACCACGGACAGGGCGTGGCCCAGGGAGTCGTGGAGTTCGCGGGCCAGGCGGTTGCGTTCGGCGAGGGTGTGGGCGTGGGCCTGGGCGGCGGCCAGGCGTTCGGTGGGTGAGGGGCCCAGGAGGCGGGGGGCGGCCAGGGTGAGCAGGTGGCCGGTCAGGGCGGTGGTGTAGATCAGGGCGGCGAGCAGGGCGAGGCCGATGAGGGGGCCCAGGGCGCGTTGGGTGGGGGTCAGGGCGGTCTGGCCCATGAAGGTCAGGGGGCCCTGGGCGATGGTGGTGGGGTCGCGGGTCAGGGGTGCGACGGCCAGGAGGGCGGCCTCGGTCAGGGCGGTCATGGTGAGCAGGCTCACGGCCATGCCGGTGAGCATGTGCAGGCACAGCCACAGGCTGGTGCGGGCGTTGTTGCGCCAGGTGGGGTTGGGGCGGGGGGTGTGGGTGAGGGTGCCGCGGAGCAGGGCGCGGGCCAGGTGGGTCTGGGCGTTGCGGGTGCCGGGCAGGTAGGCGGTGGCGGCGACGGCGGCCAGGGCCGCGGTGAGGGTGAGGGTGAGGGCGGCGGGTGTGGGGGTGGGGTTGACGAGGGTGGCCAGGACGAGGGCGGCCATGGCGTAGGGCATCAGGAGTGCGCCGCCGATGACGAGGTAGGCCCAGCGCCGGTAGGTGTGGGCGCTGGTGAGCGGGCGCAGGAGCGGGGTGAGGTGGCGCACGTGGGTGATCGTGGCACAGGTGGGGGTGGTGGCGCCTCCCCCGGCGGGGTGAGGGTGACGCGGGGCGTTCCTACGGCCGGTGTGCGCGGTCCTCACGCCCCTCCCCCGCGGGTCCGTCTGCGGGGTGGCCCGGGGGTGAGGGGGGTTGCGGCACGTGGTGGTGTGGGCTCTTCGGGTGGGTGGCCTCGCTCATGTGCGCGGAGGGTGACTGTTCTGGGATGTTACTTATTTCACTTGATGGGGTCATCCGCTGTTTTTGGTGGGGTCAGGGCCGGTCCAAGGAATGAGATGCTCCTAAGGTTGGCCAGGTGACAAGCAGTGCGACGCCGCCCGAGAGCGCGGCCAACCAAACGCAGACCCCCGGCGCCGGACTGGCCCACTCGCTCCGGCGCCGCCACATGGCGCTGATCGCGATCGGCGGTTCGGTGGGCGCCGGACTCTTCATCGGCTCCGGGTCGGTCATCCAGATGGCGGGCCCGGCGGCGGTGTTCTCCTACGTCCTGGCGGGGGCGCTGGTGTTCTTCACCCTGCGCGCCCTGGGCGAGATGGTGGTGGCGGTCCCGGCCGGGGGCTCCTTCTCCGACTACGCCCGCCTGGCCTTCGGTCCCCGTGCCGGTTTCACCATCGGGTGGGTGTACTGGTGGATGTACGCGGTGCTGGTGGCCGCCGAGTCGGTGGCCGGTGCGGCGATCCTGGGCCAGTGGGTGCCGGGTGTGCCCGGGTGGGCGCTGGCGTTGCTGGTGCTGTTGTCGATGACGGTGGCCAACCTGGTCTCGGTGCGGGTGTTCGCCGAGACCGAGTCGTTCTTCTCGCTGGTCAAGGTGGCCACGATCGTGGCGTTCCTGTTGATCGGTGGCCTGTGGGCGGTGGGTCTGTGGAGCGGCGCGGGCGGCTCCAGTGTGGCCAACCTGTGGGAGCACGGCGGGGTGGCGCCCAACGGGTGGGTCGCGGTGCTGGCGGCCACGGTGGTGGTGCTGTTCGCCTTCGGTGGGGTGGAGATCATCACGGTGGCCGCGGGTGAGAGCGCCGAGCCCGAGCGCGGTGTGGCCTCGGCGGTAACCAACGTGCTCTGGCGGATCGGGCTGTTCTACGTGGCCTCGATCGTGGTCGTGGTGATGGTGCTGCCGTGGAACAGCGTGGATCCGGGGCGCAGTCCGTTCGTGGCGGTGATGGAGCACGTGGGTGTGCCCGGGGCGGCGCTGATCATGGAGATCGTGGTCTTCATCGCGGTGCTGAGCGTGTTGAACGCGGCGATGTACACCTCCTCGCGGATGCTGTTCACGCTGACCCGGCAGGGGGACGCCCCGCGGGTGCTGCGCGGGACCAACCGGCGGGGTGTGCCGGTGCGGGCGATCCTGTTGGGCACCGTGGTGGGGTACGGCGCGGCGGTGGCCGACTACCTGTGGCCCGACCGGGTGTTCCCGTTCCTGGTGGCCTCCATCGGCGCGATCCTGCTGGTGCTGTTCTTGACGATCTGCGCCTCGCAGCTGGTGGTGGGCAGGCGGGTGCGTCGGCGTGAGCCGGAGCGGCTGACCCTGCGGATGTGGGTGTTTCCGTACCTGACGTGGGCGGTGCTGGGGGGTCTGGTGACGATCTTCGTGGCGATGGTGGTCATCCCCGACCAGCGTCAGGCGCTGTTGGCCTCGGTGGGGTCGGTGGTGGTGGCGCTGGTGGCCTATGAGTTCCGGCGCCGGTGGGGGCGTACGCCGCCCAGTGACCGGGTGTTGGCGGTGCCGGAGCGGCCCGACGCGGACGCGCTGCGCCGTCGTCCGGGCGTCGACTAGCGCGGTGTGGGGCCTGTACCCGGGACGGGTGCCCGTCTTGATGTGATGTGATGCCGTTTCTGGTTTTTGTCGCTAGGGTGCTGCGCAACCTCTGAGAGGAGCACCCCCGTGCGACACTTCGTCGGCTTCCTGTTCGGTCTGATCCTGGGTCCGCTGCTGGTCCTGGTGGCGGGGTGGGCGTTCGTCCACCTGCGCGGCCTGCACGCGGCCGGTCTGGGCGCCCTCCAGGGCTCGGGTCCCCTGGCGGTGGCCGGGTTGGTGGGTGTGGGGTTGTTGGTGGCGATGCTGGTGGTTCCGCCGCGGCTGACGCCGATGCTGCCGCTGGGCGCGGGGTTGGCGGTCGGGTCCCTGAGTGGCCTGGCGGTGTGGCGGATGTACCTGCTGGAGCGGTTGCCGCAGCTGCCCGGGACCGAGGGCGCCCTGGTGCTGCTGCCGCTGGGGGTGTTCGTGCCCTTGGTGGTGGTGCTGGTGGCCCCGGTGTTCGTGGGTCAGCGCTGGCGCCGTGAGGAGGAGGGGCCCACCGAGGAGGAGTACTTCGAGGGCCTGTACGAGGACGAGCAGGACCCCCGGCGCACGCGCGGCGCGACCGAGTCGGTTCCCCACACCCCGCGCCACCGGGCCTGAGAAGGCCATCCGGGGCCCCTGTGAGGGCCCCGGACAGTGGGGTCAGGTCAGTGGGATCAGGTCAGGGCGCAGGCGCGTCGGACCTCCTGCACGGTGGCGGGGGCGTCCATGCGAAAGAGGCCGCTCAGGCCGCGTTCCAGGCGTGAGGCGCGCACGGCGGCCTTGACGGCGAAGAAGACGGTGGCGGCCAGGATGAGCGGGGGCTCGCCCACCTCCTTGGCCGAGAGCAGGTCGTTCGGGTTGTCGGGGACGTCGCCGGCCAGGTCGCGGGGGAACAGGCGCGTGTTCATCGTCAGGGGGATGGTGGAGGCCGCCGGGGGCTTGTAGCGCCAGGTGTTGGTGCTGTTGAGCCGTCCGCGTTCGGCGCCGGTGCCCTGGTAGGCCAGGTGTTCGGTGAGCAGGTAGCCCACGCCCTGGACGAAGGCGCCCTCGATCTGGCCCACGTCCAGGGCGGGGTTGATGCTGCGGCCCATGTCGTAGACCAGGTCGGAGCTGAGGATCTTGACCTCGCCGGTGAGGATGTCGGCCTCCACCACCGAGCAGGCCGCGGAGTAGGTGAACCCGGTGAAGGAGGTCACTCCCCCGCCGGGGACGGCGTCGGGGTCGACCTCGATGCCCGGCGGCGGTGTCTGGCCGGGTTTCTTGTAGGTCAGGGCGGGGATGGGCGTTTCGCCGCCGGTGATGGGCGCGTTGAGGGAGGCCACGAGGCTGACGCGGTGGTTGAAGGCCAGGTCGACGAGGTTTTGCCACACGAGTTTGCGGCGGCCCCCGGCCTCGGTCGGGGCGGCCCATCCCTGGGCGCCGTGGTTCCAGTAGTCGATGCCGCGTTCGGCGCACCAGGTGTCGCCGTGCTCGCGCAGCATGCGGGTGCCGAAGTCGGCCAGGCGTCGGCGCAGCTGCTCGCAGACCTGCTTGACGGCCTCGCCGTTGTAGGAGGTGCCGGTGGAGGCTCCGGTGCTGGTGGGGTTGGGGATGACGCTGGTGCGCGGTCCCTCCACGCGCAGCAGGCTCATGGGGATGTTGAGGACGTGGGCGGCGATCTGTTCGACCTTGGTGATCAGGCCCTGGCCCATCTCCACGCCGCCCTGGTGGATGACGACGCTGCCGTCGGCGGTGTGGACGGCGGCGTGCGCGGCGGCCTGTTCGAGCATGACGGCGTTGTAGCCGGACCCGTACTTGACCGGGATCATGGCCAGGCCGCGTTTGCGCCAGGTGTTGTCCCGGTTGTACCTGGCCACGTCGGCGGCCTTGGCCTCGTAGCCGGCGGTCTCCTTGAGGTAGTCCCAGACCCGGCGGATGTAGCAGTAGCTCAGGGCCTGGCCGAAGGGGGTGACGTCGCCGCGCTGGTAGAGGTTGCGTTCGCGTACCTGTTCGGGGCTCATGCCCAGGGCGAAGGCGGCGTCGTCGATGGCGTTCTCGGTGATGATCTTGCTCTGGAGGTCGCCGAAGCCGCGGAAGGCGGTGTTGGGGGCGGTGTTGGTGCGGCACACGTCGATGGTGTTCTCGAAGTGGGGCACGCGGTAGGCGTTGTCGGCGCGCAGCTGGATGCAGTTGGAGACGATGAAGGAGCAGTCGTAGTAGGCTCCGCCGTCGCCCCACATCAGGGTGCTCATGCCCCGGATCAGGCCCTTGGCGGCGGGGGTGGCGGCGCCGGTGTCCACGGCGATCTGGGCCTGGCCGTGGTAGGGGTGGCGTTTGCCGATCAGGGCGGTGTCCTGGTCGCGGGGTACCACCAGGCGCACGGGTCGGTTGAGGGCGTGGGCGGCGATGACGGCGGGGCCGGTGACGAACCGGGTGGGTTCGGTCTTGCCGCCGTAGCCGCCGCCGACCTCGTCCACGCGCACCTCCACGCGGTGGTGTTCCACGCCCAGGGCGTGGGCGGCGGTCTGGTGCATCTCCATGGGGCTCTGGGTGGACACGCGTAGGGACCAGCGGTCGCCGTCGGCGGGTTCGACCAGGCAGGCCTGGGTCTCCATGTAGAAGTGGGCCTGGCCTCCGGTGGTCTGGGGGCTGTCCACGACCGTGCAGGTGTTGTTGTCGATGTTGGTGGTGCGTGTGGTGGGTTCGGTGGTGGCGTAGGGGGTGCTGGGGCGGGTCCAGGACAGGTCGCTGCCCGGGCGGGTGACCTTCCAGATGTGGGAGACGAAGGAGGCGTCCTTGGGGCAGTCGGGGAAGACGCTGCCGCGGGCCAGGGCGTCCTTGAGGGTCAGCACGGGGGTGTCCCAGGGGGCGGGCCAGTCGATGGGGGTGTAGGTGACGCAGTGGTCGGTGACGTAGGCGGCGATGCGCTGGGCCTGGTCGTCGTCGGTGGCCGCGACCAGGGCCAGGGTCTGGCCGGCGTACATCACCCGTTGGTCGGCGAACAGGGGCTGGTCGGCGGCCATGCCGCTGCGGTTGGATCCGGCCGGGGGGACGTCGGCGCAGGTGATCAGGCCCAGGAAGGCGGGGTGGTGCTCGGCCAGGTGGCGGCGCAGCGCCTGGTGGCCGCTCTCGCCGGTGCCGGGGACGGTGAAGGCGAAGCGGGCCAGGGCCCGGCGGCTGGTGACCAGGGCGGCGTGGGCGGTGGCCTCGGGTACCGCGACGTCCTGGGTGTAGTGGACCTGGCCGGAGGCCTGGTACATGGACAGGTGTTTGACGTGGGGTTCGGAGACGGGTTCGCGGTCGTGGTCGGGGGTGTAGGTCTGCTGGCCGCCGCTGACCGGCCAGCTCCCCCAGGGCTGGGTGCCCCAGGGCGCGGTGGCGCCCGAGCGTTCGGTGGTCGGGACCAGGGCGGGTGAGTGCGAGAGCAGCAGGGACAGCAGGCTCTTGCGGGCGAAGGCGCACACCAGGTCGGCGCGGTAGGCGTCGGTGATGCCCTCGTCGGGGTGGTGGGCGCGGGCGGGGGCGGTGGCGGCCAGGGCCCGGGTGGTCTCCTGGTGCAGGGTGGCCAGCAGGGCGGGGATGTGTATGTAGGTGAGGGGGGTGTGCACCAGTTCCTGTTCGGTGCGCCTGGCGCGCCAGGGTGCGGCGGCGATGCCGGCGAAGACGAGGCGGGCCCCGTCCACGAGGACGGCGTCACCGGTGACGCCGCTGGTGCTCATGCGGGTGGCGGCGTTGACCAGGGTGTGGGCGTTGACCTCGCGCAGGGCGGTCTTGTGCGCCGTGACGTGCTCGTCCTTGCCCGTCAGGGGCAGGTCGTAGGAGAGCAGGAGCAGGTCCTGGAGCAGGGCGGGATCGGCGCTGACGTGGTCGAGCAGTTCCTGGGCGGTGGCGGTGTGCGTGGTGTCGGTGCTGGCGCGCCAGTAGGTGAGGGTGGTGTCGGTGGCCACCATCGTGGTGAACAGGTCGGAGGGGAAGGGTTCGCCCTGGGTGAGGTGGTGCAGGACCAGCATGGTGTTGCCGCCCAGGGTGGCGGTGTTGCGCACCAGGGTTCCGGCGGTGCGGCGGGCCATCAGGCGCAGGGCCTGGAGGGAGGCGGCGCCGGGGTGGGTGGTCAGGGCCTGGTCCAGGTGGGTGATCAGGTCGGTGTAGGTGGTGGCGGCGCCCACCCGCAGCCGGGCGTCGGTGAGGTCGTGCTGGTGCAGTTGGGGGATGTGGCGGATGTCGATCAGGCGGGTGGCGTCGTGGATCTCCTGGGGGTAGATGCCGTAGGAGGTGTTGGCGCAGACCAGGCGGGTGGTGCCGGTGGTGGTCTGGGTGAGCAGGGTGCGTAGCTGTTGCAGGGTGTGTGCGGTCAGCCAGGTGGTGTGCGGGGCCTTGACGGTGATGTCGCCGGGGGCGGTCTTGGCGCCTTCGGGGTAGGGCAGGGCGGGGCGGGCCTTGGGGTCGGGCGGGCAGCACACGGGTTCGGGGACGCAGTGCATGCGTTCCTCCTCGTCCTGGGGGGTCCAGTCCGAGGCGAAGGTCTTCATGCCGGTGAGGATGGGCCGGTAGCCGGTGCAGCGGCACAGGTTGCCGTCCAGGGCGCCTTCGATGTCGGCCTTGGTGGCGCGGGGGTGGTTGACGAGGAACCCGGTCATGTTCATGACGAATCCGGGGGTGCAGAAGCCGCACTGGGTGCCGTTGTTGGCCGCCAGGCGGTAGGCGACGGGGTTCATGCCCCGGCACGGGGCGGGGCCGGACTGTGGGTCGTCCTGGGCGGTGCGTGCGGCGGGGTCCGCGGGTGCGGGGGCGCTCTCCTGGGCCTGGCGCAGGGTCTGGACGGCTTCGGTCTCGGTGGAGGGGACGAAGCCGCTGGGGGCCGCGGCGAAGGAGTACAGGGTGCCGTGGGAGAGGTGGGCGGGTGCGGGTCGCTGGGCGGAGCCGGTGCCCTCGATGGTGGTCACGGCCATGCCGTCCAGGGAGCACACCGGGCGCAGGCAGGAGTTGGCGGCGCGGTGGTGGGCCGTGTTCTGGGCGCTGTCCCAGTGGGAGAGGACGACGGTGCAGGCGCCGCAGCCGCCCTGGCCGCAGCTCTTCTTGGTGCCGGTCAGCCCCACCGGGTCCGAGCGCAGGTAGTCCACGAGCAGCAGGTGGGGTGAGGGGTCGACCAGTTCGACCCGGGTGCCGTTGAGGTGGAAGGTCACACGGTTGGTCACGGTGACGTCTCCTGTCCATCCGGGCGGCCCCGCCGCCCGGGGAGTCACGGAAGGTTACAGTGACGCGACGCTACTTTGCGTGATGATTCCTGTGCAAGGAGTCGGAGTTTCGGTCACCGTGACTTTTGGTGAGGGGAACGCGCCCAATCCGGGGTCTCAGTACACCTGTCCGCCCTGCGGGGCGGACAGGCGGGAGGCGCGTCAGCGCCAGGTGGGTCCCCAGCCCGAGCTGTTGGACACCCCGGGGGGCAGGGGCGGCAGGATGCCGTTGCCGCCGGTGGGCTCGGCGGGAGGTCGGGGTGCGCGGGGCGGTTCGGGCCGCTGCGGGTGCGCGGAGGACTCGGCGGGAGCGGGTCGGACCGGGACGCTCGGGGGCTGGGGCCGGGGCCGGGCGGGTTCGGGGCGGGGCGCGCTCTGCGGCTCAGGTGGGGCGGTCACGGGGGGCGCGGGCTCGGAAGGCTCGGGCGCGGGGGGTTCCTCGGGCAGGAAGCCGCGGACCCGGACGGGTTCGGCCTCCTCGGCGCCGAGCACGACCGGTTCGGGCAGCGGCGGGTGCTGGTCCTCGTCGGCGCTGGGGATGGCCGGTTCGGCCGGGGCGACGCGCTTCCACCACAGCGCGGCCTCCTCGGGGGGGAGTTCGGCCTCCACCTCCAGCCAGCCGCGCACCTGGGGGTGGCGCCTGGCGGCGTTCCAGGAGCGGGGGTAGGGCTGCTCGTCCAGGACCACCAGGTGTTCGCCCTCCAGGGTGGGGATCTCGGCGGGCAGGCCCTCGTTCCACACCCAGGTGCCGTCGTGGGCGACCAGGTTCCACCAGCCGCGCACGGTCTGGGCGGCGGGGTCGGGGGCGCTGTCGCGGAAGGCGGCGACCCAGCGCGGGTCGGGCGGGTCCCCGGGCAGGCCCTGGCGTTGGGGGCCGATGAGGGCGTCGGCGAGCAGGGTGTGCAGCTGGGAGTTGTCGCCGATGCCCTCGAAGCGCACGCGGAAGGCGCGTTGGGAGGCGCGGTCCAGGACCAGGGCGCCGGTGGCCTCGGCCATGCGCAGCAGGTCGCGGACCTGGTCGAACTCGGTGAGCAGGTCGCCGAGCTGGTTGGCGATGGCCAGGAGTTCGGCGTGCAGGGCGGGGTCGCGGCGGATGTGGGCGCGCACCGCGGCCTCGCTGAGCATGGTCCTGGCGGCCAGGCCGTGGCGGCGGATGGTCCACCAGCACATGGTGGCGCCGGGGGCGTCGTTTCCCAGGTCGGCGGTCACGCGGGCCTCGGCGTCGGCGGTGACGGCGTCGGGGTCGGGCGGGGCGTCGGCGCCGGTGCGCTCCCAGGCGCGGACGAAGACGATGGCGCCCCGGCCCATGGTGCGCAGGCGGCGCAGGACCTCCACGCCGGTGGGGCCGGGGTCGGTGCCCATCTCGACCAGGGCTCCGGCGACCACGGACAGGTCGGCGATGATGCCGGGGGCGGCGTGGTCTCCCGAGAGCAGGGGGGCCAGGGCCTCCAGGGCGAGTTCGCGTTCGGAGGCGGGGATCTGGGAGGCCAGGACGTAGACCTTGTGGACGGCTGGGGGGAAGTGTTGGGGGTCGGTGGCGACGGAGGCGTCGATCAGTTCTTGGAACGCCGCGCGAAACTCGTCGACCATGGGCCCGTCCCCTTTCTCACGGAACCAACCTAATGTCTCATCAGGGAAGGATCGCACTTTAACTGGTGATTTCGAGTACTACTGGTGGGTTTGTTGGCAAGCTGAGATGCCCCGGGGGCTGCGGGTGCGGGGCTCACAGGCCCAGCCGGGTGACGGCGTTGTCCTCCAGCGGGTTGGCGGTGCGGATGTAGTCGTGGACCGTGCGCGGGTTGGTCCAGCGGCCCTGGCGCATGATCTCGCGGTCGCTGGCCCCGCCCAGCGCGGCCTGGGTGGCGAAGCCCGCCCGCAGGGAGTGCCCGCCGAAGTCGTCGGGGTCCAGCCCGGCGCGGCGGGCGTAGCGTTTGACCAGCTCCCCCACGGCCCGGCCCGACATCGGACGCGTTCCGATGTGGCCGTGGCGGTCCACGGCGGGCAGCAGGGGGCGCTCGGAGCCGTCAGCCAGGTCCGTGCCCGACCAGCCCTGGCACAGGTGGGCCAGGCCCTCCTCGGGGCGGGCGCGGCCCAGCAGGTGGGCCACCGCCTCCTCACCGCCCGCGCGGTGGGCCTGGAGCAGGGCGGCCCAGTCGGCGTAGGCGCACACCGGGCAGGTGTGGCGGTGCCGTCCCCGGGGCAGGGCGACCCGCTGGCCGTGGCGGCCCTCCTGGTCGGTCTTGGTCGCGCCCAGCCCCACCACCAGGGCGGGGGCGCCGGTGGCGGGGTCGGTGTGCAGGGTCAGGTCGTCGAAGGTCAGCGCGGCCAGCTCGCTGCGGCGCAGGGCCCCGCCGAACCCGGCCAGCAGCAGCAGGGTGTCGCGTCTGCGGGCCACCCCGTGGGGGTGCTCGGGGCCCGGGCGCACCGACAGCAGCGCCTCCAGGACGGGCAGGATGACCGGTTCCTTGCGGCGCGGGCGGGCCCGGCGGGTGCGGCGGATGCCGCGCAGGGTCATGCGCACGACCTCGGCGCGGGTGGGCGAGTCCAGGCCGTGGGCGCCGTGGACGGCGGCGATGGCGGCGGCGCGCCGTTCGATGCTGGAGGGAGCCAGGGCCCAGCCGGTGTCGTCGGGGGTGCGCTCCTGGGCGCAGGCGGCCAGGTACACGGCCACGTCCACCGGGTCGGCGGGCAGGGACTGGCGTTCCTGGGCCAGGCACCAGGCGGTGAAGGAGGTCCAGTCGGCGCGGTAGGCGCGCAGGGTGTTGGGCGACTGGGCGCTGGCCAGGTAGCGGCCCAGGGTCTGGGCCTGTTCGGTGTCGAAGCGCTCGCGGACCCGGGCCAGGGCGCGGGTGTCGACCAGGACGCTGGGGGTGGCCTGCTCCAGGCGGGCGCGCACGGCCCCGGGCAGGGCGATCTCGTGGGCGGCCGTGGGGTCGGGGGTGGGCTGGGGTGTGTTCACGGTCATCCATGATGGCCCAGGGCCCTGCGCGAAGGCGGGAGGCGGCGCGGGCGCCCGGGTGCGGCGGGAGCGGTCGGGGCGGGGTGTCAGCCAAGCAGGTGGGTGCGCAGGGCGTCCCACAGTTCGGCCGGGGGCATGACCCACAGCAGGGGCAGGGCCGAGACGACCAGGGCCGCGGTGAACCCGATCGCGGCGATCCTGCGCCGCAGGACCAGGGCGGTCACGGCCGAGGCCGCCGGGACGACCAGGGCCAGGACCAGGACCCAGACCAGGGCGTTGCCCACCGGTTCCAGGCTCTCGGGGGCCACCGGGGCGTCGGGGGCGGCGGAGATCACCGATTCCTGTAGGTCCATGAACACGAACAGCAGGTTGGCCAGCGCCAGTGGGGTGCCCAGCAGCCACACCAGGGTCAGCACCACCCACAGGGCGGTGATCCTGCGGTCGGGCGGGTCGGCGACGACCACCGGGGTGCGGCTGACACTTCCCGTCCGCGTGAGCGGGCCGGGGCCTGGTTCGTTCTCCTCCTGGGGAGGAGCGGCCGGGGCGGTGTCGGGGCGCTGGGCCTTGCGGCGCTTGCGTTTCTTGGGTGACACGTCGGTAGCTTACCGCCGGTCCGAGCGGGGGGCGGGCCCCGGCGGGCGGGGGGCGCTCACAGCGCCTGGGCCAGGTGGATGGCCACGACGAAGACCACCGGCCAGGCCAGCAGGGCCAGCGACCACAGGGCGGCCCTGCGGTCCCCGGCGACGGTGGCCACGGCGGCGGCCAGCAGGGGGATGCCCACGGCGGCGCCAAAGGCCAGGGTGAACCACTCGGCCGCGGAGCCGGCGTGGGCCTGGACGCTGAGTCCCCGGAGGTAGCCGGCCGGCCCCAGCACCAGGCACAGCAGGGCCAACAGGGCGATGACGACGCGGATGCCGGTGGGGTGGCGGGTGTTGCGGCCGTTGCCGGGAGCGGAGGGACGGTCAGACACGGGGGCCGTGGTGCCTTTCGAGAACGGGTGGCGGTCCAGGGCGGGCGGAGGCACGCCCGCACCGGGGTGCGGGTGGTGGTTCTTGCCGTCAGAACACGCGTGGCACCGCCCCTGACGTGTGACGCCCGGGGCGAGCGCGGTGCTGTTTGACTTCTCTTCCAGCCGAAGCAGGGAGATTCTTCCCTCGCGGGTCGAGCTTTCTGCTTCGTTGCCGGTTGCCGAACCGAACTATCGGAGGGCGGGGTGCCACCCATCGGTCTTACATCAGCTCCACCGACATCGCTTCCCGCCAGCCCGGCGGTAGGCCGACCCGGACGTGGTTTTCGTCCGAGCCGACGCCCACCAAGCTAGCACTGACTCCAGCAGCGGTGTGCGGGGCGGCGATTCCGGTGGATGGCGATCCGCCTCAGGGGCCAAACGTACTCCACCCGGCGGGTATCCGAAACCGCGGGGCGGTGACGTGTCAGTGCGCGGCGGGCCAGGGGCGGGCGCCCTCGCTCAGGCGGGTGAAGGAGGACAGCAGGCGCAGTTCGTCGATGCTGCGCGGGGCGGTGGTGAGCAGGTCGGGTGAGAAGACCACCGCCGCGACCAGCTGGGCGCGCGACAGGGCCACGTTGAGGCGGTTGCGGTCCAGGACGAAGGCGGTGCCGCGGCTGGCCTCGGCGGCGTTGGAGGTGGTCATCGAGCAGATGACGGCGGCGGCCTCCTGGCCCTGGAACTTGTCCACCGTGCCCACGCGCACCCCCTCCAGGGCGGGGTGGGTGCGGGCGGCCTGGGCCAGGGCGTGGCGCAGGGCGCGCACCTGGAGGTTGTAGGGGGCCACCACGAGGATGTCGTGGCCGGTCAGGGGACGCGGGTGCGCTTCGGCGGCGCTGGTGACCTTGTCGGTGACCAGGTGGGTGGCCACCTGCACCACCGCCTCGACCTCCTCGGGGCTGTGGGTGGTGCGGCCCTGGTGGGGGGTGGGCAGGGTGTACACGCCCGGCGCCAGGGTGGCCAGGGCGCGGTCGGCGGTGCTGGGGTGGGCGTGCAGGCGCCCCTGGTAGGACAGGGCGGAGACGGTGGCGCACACGGCCGGGTGCATGCGGCGGGTCTGGTCCAGGAAGTAGCCGCGTGAGGGGTCGATGATCTGGCGTCCGGCCATGAGGTGTTGCAGGGCGGAGGCGTCGGCGCCCTCGCCGTGGGTGCCCTGGACGACCTGGGGCAGCTGTTGGGGGTCGCCCAGCAGGACGAGGTTGCGGGCGGCCGCGGAGACGGCGAGGGTGTCGGCCAGCGCGAACTGTCCGGCCTCGTCGATGATGAGCACGTCCAGGGGGTCGGCGAGCATGGCGGCGTTGGACATGGCCCAGGCGGTGCCGCCGATGAGGACGGGGTGGCCCTGGGCGGTGTGTTTGTCGCGCCAGCTGGCCAGGGCCTGGGGGCTGGAGGGCTGTTCCCAGGGCAGGTCCTCGGCGGCGTCCTTGCCGCGGCCCTTGGCGCGTTTGGCGGCGGCCACCTCCACTCCGGCGGCCTCGGCGGCGCGCAGGGCGGCGGTCATGACGTTCTCCACGGCCTTGTGGCCGGTGGAGCACACGCCCACGCTCTTGCCCTGGCGGGCCAGGTGGGTGATGAGCTGGGCGGCCAGGTAGGTCTTGCCGGCGCCGGGCGGGCCCTGCACGGCGAGGTAGGAGCCCTCCAGGCGGTCCACGGCGGCGATGGTGGTGGCGATGAGGTCACCGTCGTGGTCGGCGGGGTCGGGCAGCGGGCCGGGGGCGCTCAGACGCGGCGGGATGCGGCGCAGCACGTCCAGGCCGGGGTGGTGGGGCCAGGCGGGCAGGGTGTCCAGGGCGGTGCGGGCCACCGTCTCCAGGGCGCCGTCCTTGGGGGTGGGGTTGACCGGGGATCCGGGCAGGACGGCGACGGGGGGCCGGGAGTAGGTGGAGTCGGGGTCGCAGGTCTCGGTGATGGCCAGGGCGTCGGCGTCGGCCTCGGCGACCTTGGCCTGGGTGGTGGTGGCGGCCTGTCCGGGGGCGCCGGGGTAGAGCAGGTGCACGTCCTGGCCGGAGGTGAAGGGGTGGGGGTGGGCGGTGTCCAGGCGCAGGGACAGTTCGCGGCGGGACTTGCGCTGGCGGCCGCTGGGTTCGATCCACTCCCCCGCGCGTACCTGCCAGGGCACGGCGCAGTCGGTGTCGGACTCCAGGTCGGTCAGGGGGGCGCTGGTGCGCCGGTAGTGCTCGCGCCAGGGGGGCAGGTTCTCGCGCTGGTAGTAGCCGACCAGGGCGGCCAGTTGGGCGCGGGTGTGGTGGTCGGGTTCGCGGTCCTGGGCCTGGGCGGGGACCTGGTCGAGCAGGGGTGCGGTGAGGGCGGCGTGGCGGGCGGCCTTCTCCTCGCGTTTGCGGGCGCGTTCGGCCTCGGCCTCGGTGAGTTCGAGCTGGACCAGGGGGCGGTCGGTGATGCCCTGGTGGGTGCGGTGGTCCTCCAGCCAGTCGCGCAGGCGCGCGGTGGAGTGGCAGTCGTCGCGGTTGTAGGCGGCGATGTCGGCCAGGACCTGCGCGGCCCGGTCGGGGCGTGCGGCCTCGGTGGCGGCCAGGTAGGCGGCGTAGGCGTCGATGCTGGAGGTGGCGGTGGTGACGCCGCCGGAGCGGGCGGCGGGCAGGTAGAGGGGTTCGAGGTACTTGATGGAGTAGGAGCGCTGGGACACGCGCAGGCTCTTGCGCACGACGGTGTACAGGTCCACGAGGCGGTTCTCGCGCAGGAGCCGGTTGACCTCCTCCTCGCGGGTGGCGAACTCCGAGCTCAGGTGTTTGAGGCGGTCCACCTCGTAGGAGGCGTAGTGGTAGACGTGGGCGCCGGGGTCGGCGTCCACGCGGGCGGTGGCGAAGTCGACGAAGTCCTCCAGGGCCTTCTTCTCCTGGGCGCGGTCGTGGGCCCAGAAGGCGTGGAAGGTCTCGTTGCCGTGTTCGTCCTCGGTGGTGGCGCCGAAGAGGTACTCCAGGCCGCGTTCGCCCTCGCGGGAGTGGTAGGGGTAGCCCTCCATGTCGAAGAAGACGTCGCCGGGGCTGGGGGCGGGCAGGCTGGCCAGGCCGTCGGGGGCGAAGACCTCGGCGGTGACGGTGCCCTGGGGGTTGGCGGGGGTGCGGGTGTGGTCCTGGCGCACCTGGAGGGCGGCCTGGGCGCGCAGCTGGTCGAAGGAGCGGCGGGGCAGGGTGGCGGGGCGCTCGTCGTCGCCGGCCCGGGCGAGGGCGTCGATGGTGCCCAGGCCGGCGTCGGTGAGTTTGGCGGCCTGGTCGGTGCGCAGTCCGGCGACCAGGGACAGGTGACGGGCGGCGGTGCGCCCCTGGGAGCACCAGGCCTGGTAGCCGCAGCCCTCGCAGGCGGGGCGTGGTTGGCCCCAGGTGGGGGTGGGCAGGGCGGGTTCGCTGGCCAGGAGGGTGAGCAGGCGGGTGGTGACGGTGCTCAGGATGGGGGTGAAGTCGGCGGTGGGCAGGGTGTGGGTGTGGTTGTCGCCGGTGAGCAGGTGCATGTGCTGGGGGGTGTGGCCGGTGGCGACGCTGACGGCGTGGGCGTAGGCGGCGAGCTGGACGACGGCGCCGGGGCCGGGGCGGCGGGCGAGCTTGGTGTCCCAGGGTTCGTAGGTCCAGGCCGTGGGGGCGGGGGTGCGGGTGCGGCCGGTGGCGGGGTCCAGGTCGGAGCGGATGAGGAAGTCGGCGCGGCCGTGGAAGGACACCGCCTGTCCGCCGGGGCCGGGTTCGGTGAGGCGGTGGTGGAAGCTGCCCTGGTAGATGACGGGGACTCCGGCGGCCATGGCGTCGGCGGTGGCCTGGGCGGCCGCGGCCAGGGAGGCGTCCTCGGGGCGGGGGTCGGGCATGCGGGCGACCTCGACCAGGGCGCTGAGGCGTTCGAGTTCGGCCTGTTCGTGGGCCAGGCCGTGCTGGGCCACGAGCGGGTCGATGGCGGCGGGTGCGGGTGCGCCTTCGACGCGGGCGGCCAGGGCGGTCTTCAGGGCGCTGCGGTGGTCGCACTCCAGGGTGTCGACGAGGTCGGTGGGTGAGACGACCCAGCCGGTGGTGGTGCGGAACACGCCCCTGCTCCCCTGTGTGGTGTTGGTGTGGGTGCTGGGGATTGTGCCACGAAGCGGTGACGTGTGGGGGCTCACACGCGCGGCGGGTGCGGTGGCCGCGTGCCCGGTGGGCGCGGTCCGGGGCCGGTGGCCCGCCTTCGCTCCGGTGGGCGGCCCTCGGACGCGGGCGCCGCGACGGCCCCGTCCGGGGGCGGCCGCGGCGCGCACGCGTGTGGGGGTGGGGCGTTACCCCACGACCTGCCACTCGACCTGGCCCACACCGGCTCCGGTGCCGATGATCTGGTCGAAGGCCGCGGTGGACAGGTCCAGGCAGCGTCCGTCGACGTAGGGGCCGCGGTCGTTGATGCGCACGGTCACGGACTCGCCGCTGCCGGGGTTGGTGACCTGGACCTGGGTGCCGAAGGGCAGGGTCTTGTGCGCGGCGGTCATGGCGTTGGGGTCGAACGTCTCACCGTTGGCGGTGGTGCGCCCGGCGAAGTCGGCTCCGTAGTAGGAGGCCTGGCAGGTGCCGCCCTGGCCGGTGGACTCGGAGTCGGCGCCGCTGTCGGCGGCGGGCTCCTCGGCCTCCTCGGTCTCCTCCTCCTCGGGCTCTTCGAGGACGTCGGAGGCGTCGGTGCTGGAGCGCTGGGTGGCGGAGGTGACGGCCTCCTGGGCGAGTTGCTGCTGCTCCTGCCCGGCGTTGGGCGTGGCGTCGTCGGCGACCAGCGGGTCCGGGTCGGCCTGGGGGACGCCCGCGGCGTTGGTGGCGCTGCCCGGGTCGGCGCCGGTGGCGATGACGGCCGCGGCGGCGGTGCCGCCCACCAGCAGTGCGGCCCCGGTGGCCGAGGCCAGGATCAGGGTGCGCTTGCGGCGGGAGCGCTTGGCGGCCACGCGGGGACCCACGGGCGCGCCAGCGCGGGTGGCGTCTTCTTCGGCCGGCGGGTTCTGGGGCGGGTGTGTGCCCACGACGGGTAGTCCTTCGAACGGGAACAGGGCGTGGCGGCGCGGGTGCTCCGGGGTGTGGTGCGCGGTTGCCGTGGCAGGGTGCGCGGGTGGTGCGGCGCCCCGGGTCGCGGGAGGGCGCGGCACCTGGAGCGGGCCGCCGGGTGGTGCGCGGGGTTCTGGGCGCAGATCCTAGGGGTAACGCGAGGGTAACGGTACCGGAAAGGGAGGATTTGTGGAACTTGTCACCCGGTGATGTGGGGTTCGGGCAGTTCGGGGCGTCGGGGCGGCACGCCCTCGGGGAAGAGGGTGGCGGCCGGGTCGGGCAGGTCCACGCCGCTGAGCCGGGCGACGGCGGTGGACAGGCTGGGGTTGTCCAGGTGCCCGCCCACGGTGCGGATCATGGCGGCCAGGGTGGGCAGGACGGGGGCGCCCAGGGCGGTGACGGCGTAGCGGGTGGCCACGGCCGGGGTGCGCGAGGCGCCCGCCCAGCAGTGCAGCAGGACGCGTTTGCCCTCCGCGCGCAGGGCCGCGACCGCGGCGGCGGCCTCGTCCAGGGTGAAGTGCGGGTGGGAGTTGGCGCCCCTGCGGTCGTGCAGCCACACCCGCACCCAGTCGGTGGCGGGCAGGTGGGGTGCGTCGCTGGGGTGGGTGCGGCACAGCGAGACCGCGGCGTCCACGGTGTCGGGGCGGGCGCGCAGGTGGTCGAGGTTGCCCAGCAGGACGCCCGGGTCCAGGGGGTGGGGGACGGCGAAGGGCGGCAGGCGGCGGGGTTCGTCGACCAGGACGGGGTGTTCGGGCCACAGGGTGGGGTGGGGGCCGCGGGCGGTGGTCAGGGCGGTGGTGGTCAGGGCGTGGGGGTCGGTGGTCTCCGACAGTCGGCGCAGGGCGTGCAGGGGCAGGGCCGAGGCGCCCCACAGGGCGGCGGCCAGGGTGCCGGTGTACAGGGCGGCCCGGTCCCCGGCGGCGGCGTAGGCCGACCAGACGGCGTCGACCAGGTGGGTGCAGGCGAAGGAGCCGCGGGCGGGGTCCTCGGCGGGGCGGCGGGTGCGCGTCAGGGCCCGCCAGGAGGCGCCCAGGGGGTCGTCGGCGGTGGTGTGCTCCAGGGCGGGTGCGGCGGGGGGCGGGGCGCCGGTGCGGGCGGCGGTGCGCAGCGCCCCGGCCCAGGCGCGCTGAACGGGGTCCTCAGGGGGCCGGGGCGGGTGGTCGGGTCCGGCCAGGTCGGTGAGCGCGGCGCGCACCAGGCGGGCGTGGGCGGTGTCGGGGGCGGTGGTGTGCGCGGTCAGGGAGGGGGAGGTGCCGACCAGGGCCGCGGCGGCGGGGGCGCCGAACAGGGCGCCGACGGCCCGGTCGCTGGCGGGGTCGTGGAAGTCGAGCAGGGGTGCGGATACTGCGGGCATGGCCGTCCTCGTGGGCGGTGCGGACCGGGATGGGTGGGGAACCCACGGGTGGTCTTCCCCGTCCGGTGGCCCCGCGCACCCGGCGGCCGGTTGTGGCCATGGCTGGGGAGCGCGCGGCCGGGTGGACCGGTGCCAACCGGTGCCCAGCCCGCGGACACCGCTCCCCTCCCCCGCCTGGTGTCAAAACCCTGAGTCAGACGGGCTGGGCGATGGCGGCCTGGCGGTAGCGGGCGGCCACGGCGTGGGCCAGCGCCGGGTCCGGGCACAGCGGGCGCGCCACCACGTCCGCGCCCGCCCCGGCCAGGCGGTCGTGGAAGAGCCCCGGCGCCAGCAGCCAGCTGGCCACGGCCACCCTCCGGTGCCCCCGCTCGCGCAGACGGGTCACCTGTTCGGCCACGGTGGGACTGCCGGTGGCGATGAACCCCAGCTCCACGGGGGTGCCCAGGCGCTGGGCCATGCGCTGGGCGGCCTGCTCCAGCTCGGCGCCCGCGAAGGGGTCGGAGGTCCCGGCGCAGGCCAGCACGACGGCGTCCCCGGGCCGGTACCCGGCCCCGACCAGGCGGCGCACGGCGGTGTCCAGGACCGCGGGGTGCTCGCCCAGGGCGGGGGTGATGACGGCGTCGGCGCGTCCGGCGCGGGCGAGCTGGTGGGGGATGTCGGTGCGCACGTGGTAGCCCGAGGCCAGGAACGCGGGCACGACCACCAGGGGCCCGGGGGTGTGGGCGGCGACCTCGCCGACGGTGGGCGCGAGCACGTCGGCGAAGGCCAGGCGGGTGGGCTGGCCCGTCACCTCGGCCACGCGCAGGGCCAGGGAGTGGGCCACGGCGGTGCCGTGGGGGTCGCGGGTGCCGTGGACGGCCAGCAGCAGGGTGGGGTGTCGGTGCATCGCGTGGCGCGGACGGCCGGGGCCGGGGTCCGCTTCTTCCTTCCCTTGGGCGGGTGGGCCGGTGCGCCCGTCAGAGGGCGGGTTCGGTGGTGTCCAGGGCCAGCCGGTAGCCGCGTTTGACCACGGTCTGGATGATCCGGGAGTCGCCCAGCGCGGTACGCAGCCGGGCCACGGCCGTCTCCACGGCGTGGGCGTCGGCGTCCTCGCCCAGGCAGGTGAGCAGGCGGGTGCGGTCCAGGACCTGGCCGGGCCTGCGGGCCAGCTCGCGCAGCACACGCATCAGGGTGGGCGAGAGGGTGCGCACGGTGCCGTCGACCAGGACGGCGTGGCCGCGCAGGCGCAGGCGGTGTCCGGCCACGGGCAGGGTGGGAAAGCGCGCGGGCAGCTCCTCGGCGAGCGCGCGGACCTGGGCGCCGACGCGGGCGCGCTGGGGCCACACGGTGGGGATGTCGTGGGCCATGAGGGGGCGTGCGGTGACCGCACCCACGCACATGGCCAGGACGTCGCCGCGCAGGGCCTGGACCAGGGCGGCCTGGTGGCCGGTGGTGTGGGCGCGGGCCAGCAGCCCCGCCGCGGCCGGGGCGCTGGTGAAGGTGACCGCGTCCACTCCCCCGCTGGTGACGGCCTCGATGAGGCGGTCCAGGGGCGCGGTGTCCTCGGGCTGGGTCCAGCGGTAGACGGGGACCTCGACGACATCGGCTCCGGCCAGGCGCAGCGCGGCGGTGAAGTCGGGCAGGGGTTCGCCGTGCAGCTGGATGGCCACGCGCAGCCCCTGCACGCCCTGGGCGAGCAGGTAGTCCAGGACCTCGGCGGAGGACTCCGAGGGCGGCGACCACTCCTCGGTGAGTCCGGCGGCGCGGATGGCGCCCTTGGCCTTGGGGCCGCGGGCCAGCAGGCGCGAGGTGCGCAGGCTCGCCAGGAGCGGGTCGACGGTGCCCCAGGTCTCGCAGGCCTCCACCCAGCCGCGGAAGCCGATGCCGGTGGTGGCCACAACGACGTCGGCGGGGCGGCGGGCGAGCTGTTCGGAGACCGCGGCCAGGCGCTGGTCGTCGCTGAGCGGGACGATGCGCAGGGCCGGGGCGGCCAGGACCTGGGCACCCTTGCGGCGCAGCAGGGCGCTGATCTCCTCGGCGCGGCGCGCGGCGGTGACGGCGACGGTGAACCCGGCCAGCGGCGCGGTGGTCGCGGGTTCGGCCGGGCGCCGCGCGGGCGGGGCCGCGGTCCCGCCGTCCAGGGAGGTGTTCACGGTGTGCTCTCCTCGGCGCGTGCGGCGATCTGCACGGCGGTGTCGGTCTGGCGCACGGGCCAGGTGGTCAGGCGCACGTGCTCGTCGTCCAGGCTCTGGCCGGTGCGCAGGGAGAAGACGTTCTTGAGCATGGGCGAGGCGACGGTGGGCTCGCCCGCGCGGTCGCCGACGATGCCGCGCGAGATGACGGCGGCGCCGGTGTAGGGGTCGATGTTGTCGACGGCGTACAGGTGCTGGTCGCGGGTGCGGAACAGGGCGACCTGGCGGCCGTCGGGGAGCAGCACGGCCACCCCGTCCTCGACGCGCAGGCCCGCGAGGGGGCAGGCGTCGATCCAGGTGGTGGGCTGGGCTTCGGTGGTGACGGTCATCGGGTGGCCTCCTGGGGTCGGCGGGCGGGCATGCCCAGGCTGACGGGAGCGGCGGGGACCGGCTGGTCGCGGGTGGTGGTGAAGCTGATGGTGGGGTCGGGGGTGTCGGGGGCGTTGGCGAAGGAGACGAAGCGCGCGAGCTTGTCGGGGTCGGCCAGGACCGCGGCCCACTCGTCGCCGTAGGAGTCCACGTGGCGTTCCATGGCCTCCTCCAGTTCGGCGGCGATGCCCAGGGAGTCCTCGACGACGACGTCGCGCAGGTGGTCCAGGCCGCCGTCCAGGGACTCGACCCAGGGGGCGGTGCGCTGGAGGCGGTCGGCGGTGCGCACGTAGAACATCAGGAACCGGTCGACGTAGCGGATGAGGGTGTCCTCGTCCAGGTCCGAGGCCAGGAGTTCGGCGTGGCGGGGGGTGAAGCCGCCGTTGCCGCCCACGTACAGGTTCCAGCCCTTGTCGGTGGCGATGACGCCGAAGTCCTTGCCGCGGGCCTCGGCGCACTCGCGGGCGCACCCGGAGACGGCCGCCTTGAGCTTGTGAGGCGAGCGCAGGCCCCGGTAGCGCTCCTCCAGGCGGATGGCCAGGCCCACCGAGTCCTGGACGCCGAAGCGGCACCAGGTGGTGCCCACGCACGACTTGACGGTGCGCAGGGACTTGCCGTAGGCGTGTCCGGACTCGAACCCGGCGTCGACCAGGCGCTTCCAGATGAGGGGCAGCTGTTCGAGGCGGGCGCCGAACAGGTCGATGCGCTGGCCGCCGGTGATCTTGGTGTAGAGGTTGAAGTCGCGTGCGACCTCGCCGATGACGATGAGCTTGTCGGGGGTGATCTCGCCGCCGGGGATGCGCGGCACGACCGAGTAGGTGCCGTTGCGCTGCATGTTGGCCAGGTAGCGGTCGTTGGTGTCCTGGAGGGTGGCCTGTTCGCCCTCCAGGATGTGCCCGTTGCCCAGGGAGGCCAGGATGGAGGCCACCGCGGGCTTGCACACGTCGCAGCCGTGCCCGGTGCCGTGGGCGGCGATGAGCCCGGAGAACGTGCTGGTGCCGGTGGCGCGCACGATCTCGACCAGTTCGGCGCGCGACTGGGGGAAGTGCTCGCACAGGGCCTTGGACTGCTCGATGCCCGCCTGGGCGAGGATCTGCTTGAGCATGGGCACGCACGAGCCGCAGCTGGTGCCCGCCTTGGTGCAGGCCTTCAGCGCGGGCACGTCGTGGTTGCCGCAGGAGATGGCCTCGGTCAGCTCGCCCTTGGTGACGGCGTTGCACGAGCAGATCTGGGCGGTCTCGGGCAGGGCGTCGGCGCCCAGGGCGGCGCCCTCGGGGGTGATCAGCGACAACGGGTCGCCGGGCAGCGGGGAGCCGACCAGGGGGCGCAGGGTGGCGTAGGCCGAGGCGTCGCCGACCAGGATGCCGCCGAGCAGTGTGGCGGCGTCGTCGGAGACCACGAGCTTGGCGTAGCGGCCGCTGGCGGCGTCGTTGACGACCACGTCCAGGGCGCCGGGGGTGCGGCCGTGGGCGTCGCCGAAGCTGGCCACGTCCACGCCCATGAGCTTGAGCTTGGTGGAGGTGTCGGCGCCGGTGAAGGTGGCCTGGCCGCCCACGAGCCGGTCGGCGACGACCTCGGCCATGGCGTTGCCGGGCGCGATGAGGCCGTACACGGTGCCCCGGTGGTTGGCGGCCTCGCCCACGGCGTGGATGTGGGCGTCGCTGGTGGTGCAGGTGTCGTCGACGACGATGCCGCCGCGCTCGCCGACCTCCAGCCCGATCGCGCGGGCGAGGTCGTCGCGGGGGCGGATGCCCACGGAGAACACGACCAGGTCGGCGTCCAGGGAGCCCTCGCCCAGGGTCAGGCGGGCCACGCGCCCGTCGGGGCCGGCCTCCACGGCCGTGGAGGCCGAACCGGTGTGGACCCGCACGCCCAGGTCGGTGATCAGGTTGCGCAGCAGGCCTCCGGCGCCCTCGTCGATCTGGGCGGGCATCAGGTGGGGGGCGAGTTCGACCACGTGCGCCTGGACGCCCAGCAGGCGCAGGGCGTTGGCGGCCTCCAGCCCCAGCAGGCCGCCGCCGACGACCACGCCGGTGCTCGCGCCGCGGGCGGAGGCGGTGATGGCGTCCAGGTCCTCGATGGTGCGGTAGACGTGGCAGCCGGGCAGGTCGTGGCCGGGTACGGGGGGCACGAAGGGTGTGGAGCCGGTGGCCAGGACGAGCCGGTCGTAGGCCAGGACGCGCCCGCTCGCGGTGGTGACGGTGCGGTTGGCGCGGTCCACGCCCACGGCGCGTTCGTTGACGTGCACGTCCACGTCGGGGCCGCTCAGGTCGCCCAGGGACAGGTCCTGGGCGCTGGCGCCGTCGAAGTAGGAGGACAGGGCCACCCGGTCGTAGGCGGTGCGGGGCTCCTCGCCCACGACGGTGATGTGCCAGTGTCCGGCGGTGTCACGGTCGCGGAGGGCCTCGACGAGGCGGTGGCCGACCATGCCGTTGCCGATGACGACGAGTTCTTCCATGGGCTCCTCCTGCTGCGGGGTCGGACAGGTTTCAGGCAACCTTCCGGGTGTTTCCCGACGGTCAGCCGTATGTGTCGCGCTTGTTTCGATGTGCTGCCACCGCAGGTGGCGGGTGCGTGATGCGAGGTGAAGCCCCAGGGTGGGCGCCGGTCGGACCCCGGATGGGTGCTTGGTCACACAGGGCGCGTTCCGCGGGCCCGGGGGCCTGTTCGCCGACGGATACGCCGGTATCGGGTCCCGGTTAGTGTGGCTCGGAGCCGGAGCGGAAACGCGCCCGAAGAACGTGTGGGTGAGTGGGGGGTTGGCCTGTGCAGGTCGAGGTGTGGTCCGACATCGTCTGTCCGTGGTGCTACATCGGCAAGCGGCGCCTGGAGAGGGCGCTGGAGCTGTTCGAGCACTCCGACCAGGTCCGGGTGCGCTGGCGCAGCTTCCAGCTGGACCCCTCCTTCCCCGCGGGTGCGAGCGAGCCGGTCTACGACTCGCTGTCGCGCAAGATGGGGGCGCCCCGCGAGCAGGTGCGGTCGATGACCGAGCAGGTCACGCAGGTGGCCGCCCAGGAGGGCCTGGACTACGACTTCGCGGGCGGGGTCATGGTCAACACCTTCGACGTCCACCGCCTCATCCACCTGGCCCGGACCCACGGCCTGGAGGGGCGGGCGCAGGAGCGGTTCATGCGCGCCCAACTGGTGGAGGCCCGCGACCTCAGCGACACCGCGGCCCTGGTGGAGGTGGCGGCCGAGGTCGGCCTGGAGTCCCAGGAGGTGCTGCGGGTGCTGGAGGGCGGGGAGTACGCCGAGGACGTGCGCGAGGACATCGCCCTGGCCCGCCGGTTGGGCGCGACCGGGGTGCCCTTCTTCGTCATGGACCGCGCCGTCGGCATTTCGGGTGCCCAGTCCGTGGAGGTGGTGGTCTCCGCCCTGGACAAGGCGTACCAGGCCGGTCAGGGATAGCCGGGCGCGGCGGCGGGGCGCACCGGTCCGGCCGTGGCCGCCCGGCGGGGACACGGGCCGGGATGCGTACGCGGGGCACCGGATCTCCCCCGCTCGGGGGAGGCGGATCCCGCTGCACGGTGAGGTGCGCCGGGGCCCGTGCGCGCGAGGGTGTGGGGGTCAGTAACGACCGCACCTGAGATGAGGAGCAGGCCATGGCCGCCTCACCACCTGTCACCGAGACCCGCCACGACCACCCGCGGCCCACCGCCGCCCCCTGGACGGCCCTGGCCTGGTCGGCGGTGGCCCTGGCCCTGGGGCTGGCCTGGCTGAGCGGGGTGGTCTCGGCGGGCGCCCCCGGGCAGGCCGGGTTCGGCTCGCTGTTCGCCCTGCTCGCCCCGGACGCCTCGGGCCTGCTGAACGCCCGGACGGCCTCGGGGGCGGTGTCCCTGCTGCTGGGTGCGGTGGGCGCGGTGGGCGCCGTGCTCATGCTGCGCCCGCGGGGAGGCGGGGGCCGCGCGGGCGAGGCGCTCTCCTGGACACTGGGTGCGGTGGTGCTGCTGGTGTTCGTGGACGGGCAACTGCTGTCCTGGCTGGGGTACACGATGATCCTGCCGGTGGCGGGGTGGGTCGTGCCCGACCTGTTCCAGCTGTGGGTGGAGGCGACCTTCACCGCCTCCCACCTGTCCACCCTGTTCTTCGCGGCGGGTGTGGCGGTGTGGGTGGTGGCGGCGCTCACCCACCGCCGTGCGGTGCGCGGCGCCTGCCAGCGCTGCGGGCGCGCGCCGGAGTGGGACGCCGGGCGCGAGCGCGCCGTGCGGGCCCGGGCGCTGTGGGTCGGCCGGATCGCGGTGGCCGTGGCCTGCGTGGTGGCCCTGTTCTACCCGTCGCTGCGCCTGCCCTGGCTCTTCGGTATCGCGGTGGGGGTCGGCCAGGAGCGGTTCGACGCCATGGCCGCCGACGGCATGATCGTCATCGGGGTGGGGCTGGGCACGGCCGGTCTGGTGGGCGTGGTGCTGATGCTGGGACTCGTCCAGCGCTGGGGCGTGCGCTTCCCGTGGTGGATGGCCGGTCTGGCCGGTCGCCGGGTGCCGGTGGGGCTGGCGGTGGTGCCCGCGTCCCTGGTGGCGGTGGCGCTGGTGGCGATGGGCCGCGGCATCGTGGTCGAGCTCCTCGACGCGCAGGCGCGTTCGCTGCTGACCGCCGAGCCGCTGCACACGGCGGCGTTCGCGTCGATGGCGGTCTGGGGCGCGGCACTGGGGGTGGCCACGGCCGCCTACGCGGTGCGGCGCCGGGCCGCGTGCGCGGGGTGCGGGCGCGGGCTGCCCGAGGTGCTGCCCGGTGACATCCGCGGGGCCCACGGGGGTCGTTAGGTCCGCGCGGTGCCAGCGCCGCGCACGGCGCCCGTGGTGCCCGGGTGTCCAGGCCGTCGACCTGTACCGCGCGGCCGAGCGCTTCCTCGCCCGCCTCCTCGGCGGGCGGGTCCGGCCCCGCCTGACACCACGGACGCCCTGACGGCCGCCTCCTCGACCCAAGGCCCGTGTCCGGTTCACGCCGGGCGCGGGCCTTACACGGCCTGGTTCCTGACCCTGGCCGTCGTCGGGGCGGTGATCCGGGCGCCGGGGATGACGGCTCAGGAGACGCTGCTGCCCGCCCTGGCCGGACTCGGAGCCGACCGACCGGACCGACCGGACCGAGCCGATCGGCCGGGTAGGCGGGCCGGTGCCGCCGGGCCGGGACGGCTGGACCGGCTGATCGCCACCCGCGAGACGATGGGCAACGTCCTGCTGCTGGCCGGACCCGGCCTGGGCGGACTGCTCGTCGGGCTGCCCGTCGCGGGTGCCGTCCTCGCCGTGCTCGCGGGCGTCACGGCGATCGCCGCCCTGGTCGCGCCCGTGTTCCGCTCACTCGACGACCCGCGGGCGCGGGAGTCGGCCAGCCCTTCCGAGCGGCCTCCGCGGTCGTCGGAGAGGACGCCCACCGGGCTCGCGCTCGCGAACACCCTGCCCTGCGCTCCGAACGCCCGCGCGGTGGAGGAACCTCCCGCCGACCGGTGAGCGGGCGGGGGCCCAGCGCCGTCCGCGGCCACCCTCCTCTACGGCGGGGGTGGTTTCGGACGGGGCGCCCCGAGGGAGGTTCCGGTGGGGGCCGTGGCCTGTTCGGTCAGGCTCTCACGTGCGAAAATGTATTTTCTGGTCGAAAGGTGGCATGGCGGGTAGAAGTTCGTGAGACGAACGACTGTCGTGCCGGATTCCGGGGTGCTGTCATGCCGGTGCAACACGTGTCCAACGAGTTGATGGTCTCCCTCGTGCGGGCCGGACACCTGGCCACCTTCGAGGAACTGCCCTCACTCGTGGCCAAGAAGGCCGACAGCGCCGGGCTCTCCCAGGCGCGCGTCTACCTCGCCGACCACCAGCAGCAGGTCCTGCGCGAGGTCACGGGAGAGGGGATCGACGCCCACCAGGGCGGTGAGGACCTGCCGGTGGACGACTCCGTGGCCGGTCAGGCCTACGTCACGGGCGTGGCCGTGCGGGTGGAGGACGAGCAGCGCTACTGGGTCCCGGTCCTGGACGGCGCCGAGCGCCTGGGCGTGCTGCACGTGGGCTACCCGGGCGACCCCGACCGCTCGGCGATGCGTGACCTGGCCTCCATGGTGGGCCTGCTGGTCATCGCCAAGCGCTCCAACAGCGACGCCTACGCCCGGTTGATCCGCACAGAACCCATGTCGGTCTCGGCGGAGATGCAGTGGACGCTCATGCCGCCGGGCACCTTCGCCGACTCGCGGGTGACGATCTCGGCCGCCACCGAGCCGGCCTACGACAACGCCGGCGACTCCTTCGACTACGCCCTGGCCGGGGAGACCGCCCACCTGGCGGTGTTCGACGCCATGGGCCACGACAACGCCGCCGGGCTCATCGCGAACCTGGCGGTGGGGGCCTTTCGCAACGAGCGACGCAAGGGCACCCCGCTGGTCGACATCTGCGGAGGGGTGGAGCACACCCTGATCCAGGAGTTCGTGCGCACCCGCTTCGCCACCGCGGTCCTGGCCGAGCTGAACATGGCCACCGGGGAGCTGTACTGGGTCAACTGCGGGCACCTGCCGCCGGTGCTCATCCGGGGCGAGGAGGTCCGCGACCTGGAGTGCGAGCCCTCCCACCCGCTGGGGATGGACCTGGGGCTGCCGGTGACGGTGTGCCGGGAGCAGCTCGAACCGGGCGACCGGCTGCTGCTGTACACCGACGGCATCATCGAGGCGCGTGACTCGGAGGGCCGGGAGTTCGGCGTGGAGCGGTTCGTGGACTTCGTCATCCGCCACCAGGCCGACAACATGCCGGTGCCCGAGACGCTGCGGCGCCTGGTGCACGCGGTGCTGGAGTACCACCACGGCAAGTTCGGCGACGACGCCACGGTGCTCTTCTGCGAGTGGCACGGCTGACCTGGGAGGCGTCGCTCGAAGGCGGGCGGGACGCCTGGTGCGGCGGGTATGCGGGACGGGCCGGTGGTGGCGACCGGAACGTGGGGGACGAGAGTGCCGTGGGCACTCCGCCCGGCACGTAGAATCCGCCCATAACACGCGGGCGGGACAACAGAATCCGGGGTGTGGCGTGGCGGAGATGGTGCACGTGGTCGTTCCGGTGTTCGCCGTGGTGGCGACCGGCCTGTTCGCCGGGTTGTTCTTCGCGTTCTCGATCGCGGTGATGCCCGGTCTGCGCAGGGCCGGGGACCGGGCGATGATCGAGGCGATGCAGGGGATCAACGTCGCCATCCTCAACCCGTTCTTCGCCGTGGTCTTCATCGGCGCCCCGGTGGCGGTGCTGGCCTGCGCCGTGCTCTACGCCAGCGTCGGCGCGACCGCCTCCGCCGTGTGGTCGGGGGCGGCGCTGCTGTGCCTGCTCGTGGCCCTGGTGTCCACCTTCGCGGTCAACGTCCCGCGCAACAACGCCCTGGACCGGGAGGGCCCGGCCGAGCGGATCGCGGACCCGGCCGCCGTGCGCGCCGCCTTCGAGCCGGTGTGGGTGCGCTGGAACAACGTGCGCACCCTGGCCTCCCTGGTCGCGCTGCTCTGTGTGGTCATCGCGCTGCGCTGACCAGGACGGACACTTCCGGCCCAGGCGTCAGAACAGCCCCCTCCCCCCTCCTCCCCCGGGGCCGGACGGTCCTTCCGGTCGGGTCCCCGGAGGGGTCCGAGGCCGCGTCTCCCCGCACGCGCCTCCCCACAGGGGTCAGATCCCCGCGGTGGCCTGGCCCTGCATCCCCGACAGCAGCGCCTGGACGTCCCGCACACACCCCCCGCAACCCGTCGTGGCCCGGGTCCGGTCGGCGATGGCCTCGCGGGTGCGCGCCCCGTCCAGCCATGCCTGTTCGATGTCGGTGCGGCTGACGGCGTTGCACCGGCACACCAGCGCGTCGGCCGCGCCGTCGGCCTCCTCGGGAGCGGCGGTCGGCAGCCCCTGGAGCAGCGCCAGCCGGTCGGCGGGCACCGGGGCGCCCGTGTCGTAGAGCTGGGCCAGGGTCGCGGCGGCCTCGGGGAAGCCCAGCAGCACCGCGCCCACCACCTTCTCCTCGCGCACGGACAGCTTGGCGTAGCGGCCGCCGTAGGGGTCGCTGATGGTCACCGTCTCCAGGTCGTCGGCGTCCTCCTCGTGCACCTGCCCGAACGCGGTCAGCTCGATCCCCTCCGCCTTGAGGCGGGTCAGCGGCCTGGCCCCGGCGTAGAGGGCGTGCGGCGCGGCACCGGTCAGACGCCTGGCCAGCACGGCGGCCTGCTCCCAGCCGGGCTGGATGAGTCCGGCCCCGCCGCCGGGGTGCTGGGCGCAGTCGCCGATGGCGTGCACGCGGGCGTCGGAGGTCGAGAGGCGGTCGTCCACGACGACGCCGTGCTCGACCTCGATACCGGCGTCCTTGGCCAGTTCGATGTTGCCGCGCACACCGGCGGTGACCACCAGGGCGTCGCCGGGCAGCACGCGGCCGTCGTCCAGTTCCAGGCCGGTGCCCGGAATCCAGCGGGCGGCCACCCGCCAGGAGTGCACGGTCACGCCCAGGGCGGCGTAGCGTTCGGCCAGGATGCGCGCGGCGGGCTGGTCGATCTGGCGGCGCATGATCCAGGGCGAGGACTCCACCACCGACACGCGCATGCCGCGTCCGACCAGGCCGCGGGCGGCCTCCAGGCCCAGCACGCCCCCGCCCAGGACCACCACGGGGGCGCCCGGGCGGGCCAGGGCGAGCAGCCGCTGGCAGTCGTCCAGGTCGCGCAGGGCCGTCACTCCGTCACCGGGCGCGCCGTCGGGCCCGGCCACGCCGGTGACCGGCGGGAAGGAGGCGCGTGCCCCGGTGGCCAGGACGAGCTCGTCGTAGGGCAGCGCGCTGCCGTCGTCCAGGGTGACGGTGCGCCGTTCGGTGTCCAGGGCGGTGGCGGTGACGCCGGTGCGCACGGTGACGCCCGGGGTGTCGGGGACGGGCAGGCGGATCTGCTCGGGGGTGTAGTCCCCGGCGACCACGCCCGAGAGCAGGACCCGGTTGTAGGCGGGGTGGTGCTCGGCGCCGACCACGCTCACGTGGACCCGTTCTCCGGCCGGGTCCAGGCGTGCGGTCTCCTCGGCGAAGCGGGCGCCGACCATCCCGTTGCCCACGACCACGATCTGACGCGGGGACGCGCCCTGCACGGTGCTCAACTGCTGCCTCCTGGTGTGTGCGTGTCCTCGGGTTCCAACCGCACCGCGCTCACCTTGAACTCGGGCATGCGGCTGGTCGGGTCCAACGCCGGGTTCGTCAGGTTGTTGGCGGACTGGGCGCCCGCGTAGTGGAAGGGCAGGAACACCGTGTCCAGGCGGGCGGTGGGTGTCAGCCGCACCCGCGCGCGCGTGTGGCCGCGCCGGGAGGTGACGCGGGCCCAGTCTCCCGCGGCGAGCCCGGCGTGCGCGGCGGTGTCGGGGTGCACCTCCACGTACGCCTCCGGTTCGGCCCGGTCCAGTTCGGCGACGCGGCGGGTCTGGGCGCCGGACTGGTAGTGGCCCATCAGCCGTCCGGTGGTCGCCACGAGGGGGTAGTCGGCGTCGGTGTCCTCGGCGGGGGGCCGGTGGGCGACCGGCACCAGGCGGGCGCGGCCGTCGGGGTGGGCGAAGGCGTCCAGGAACAGCCGGGGCGTGGGCGGCTCCTGCGCGCGCACGGGCCAGTGCAGGGCCTCGCCCGAGGCCAGCCGCTCGGGGGTGACGCCGGAGTAGTCCGCCGCTCCCCCGGCCGAGGCCCGGCCCAGCTCGGCCAGGACGGCGTCGGGGTCGGCGGGAAAACGGTCGGCGGGCTGTCCCAGGCGCACCGCCAGCGCGGAGAGCACCTCCAGGTCGGTGCGCACCCCCTCGGGCGGGGCGGCGGCCCGCGTCCGGCGCAGAACGCGCCCTTCCAGGTTGGTCATGGTGCCGCTCTCCTCCGCCCACTGGGCCACGGGCAGCACGACGTCGGCCATGGCCGCGGTCTCGGAGAGCACGAAGTCGGCGGCCACCAGCAGGTCCAGGGAGGCCAGACGGGCGCGCACGCGCGCGGTGTCGGGGGCCGAGACGACGGGGTTGGAGCCGAACAGCAGCATGGCGCGCGGTCCGCCGCCGCTGCCCAGGGCGTCGAGGAGTTCGAAGGCCGAGCGGCCCGGGCCGGGCAGGGCGTCGGGGTCCACGCCCCACACCCCGGCCACGTGGGCGCGGGCGGCGGGGTCGTCGATCCTGCGGTAGCCGGGGAGCTGGTCGGCCTTCTGGCCGTGTTCGCGCCCGCCCTGGCCGTTGCCCTGGCCGGTGATGCACCCGTACCCCGAACCCCGGCGGCCGGGCAGGCCCAGCGCCAGGGCCAGGTTGATCCAGGCCGAGACGGTGTCGGTGCCCTTGGCGTGCTGTTCGGCGCCGCGTCCGGTCAGGACGTAGGCGGAGCGGTTGCGGGCGGCCCCGCCCAGCAGGTCGGCGGCGGCGCGGATGCGGGTGGCCGGGACGCCGGTGACCTGTTCGGTGCGTTCGGGCCACCAGGCGGCGGCGTGCTCCCAGGCGGACTCGAAGCCGGTGGTGCGCTCGGCGAGGAACTCCTCGTCGCACCAGCCCTGGACGCGGGCGGCGTGCAGCAGTCCCAGGGCCAGGGCCAGGTCGGTGCCGGGGCGCGGTGCCAGATGCATGCCGCCGCCCGAGAGCGCGGCCTGGGCGGTGGCCGAGCGGCGGGGGTCGATGACGATCAGGGTGGGCGCGGACAGGTGGCCCATCATCGGCGGCATGGTCTCGGCCGGGTTGGCCCCGGCCAGCAGGACCACCTCGGCCTCGCCGACGTCGGTCAGCGGGAAGGGCATCCCGCGGTCCAGGCCGAAGGCCCGCGTGCCCCCGGCCGCGGCCGAGGACATGCAGAACCGGCCGTTGTAGTCGATCTGGGAGGTGCCCAGGGCCAGACGGGCGAACTTGCCCAGGGTGTAGGACTTCTCGTTGGTCAGGCCGCCGCTGCCGAAGACCGCGACGGTGTCGGGCCCGGACTCGGCGCTCAGGGCCAGCAGGCGTTCGGCGACGTGGTCCAGGGCGGTGTCCCAGTCGGTCTCGACCAGGTCGGAGCCGCGGTCCTTGCGCACCAGGGGGTGGGTGAGGCGGTCGGGGACGGTGAGGACCTCGGCGGAGGTCCAGCCCTTGCGGCACAGGCCGCCGCGGTTGGTGGGGAAGGGCGCGGGGCGGGCGGCCAGGCGCCCGTCGGGCCCGGGCTCCAGGTGCATGGCGCACTGGAGCGCGCAGTAGGGGCAGTGTGTGGTGGTCATCGGTTGGCGCTCTCCACGCTGGTGGCGCCGACCGGGGCGGCGGCGGGGCGGCGCAGGTAGACCGCCCAGGTGACGGCGGCGCACACCAGGTAGAAGGCGCCGAAGGCGGCGAAGGCCGGGGCGGTGGAGCCGGTGGCGGCGAAGGACTCGCGGA
Source organism: Nocardiopsis synnemataformans (assembly GCF_965343085.1). Lineage (NCBI taxonomy): Bacteria > Bacillati > Actinomycetota > Actinomycetes > Streptosporangiales > Nocardiopsidaceae > Nocardiopsis > Nocardiopsis synnemataformans. The sequence continues at coordinate 105,268 of NZ_CBDRFA010000006.1, forward strand.
AGGCGATGTTGACGCCCACCCCGCCCAGGGCGCCGACCGCGCCGATGAGGCCGAGCACGGAGGAGGCCACGCGCTTGGTGCGGGCCAGGGCCTGCTCGCGGGGTTCCCCGGCGGCGACGGCGTCCTCGGCGCGTGCGGCGTAGAGGGAGGGGATCATCTTGTAGGTGGAGCCGTTGCCCAGGCCGGTGAGGACGAACATCACCGCGAACGCGCCGATGAACAGGGCCAGCTGGGCGGCCTGGACGGAGAGCACCAGGACGGCGGCGCAGGCGGCCATGGCCAGGAAGACCCACAGGGTGACGCGGGCCCCGCCCAGGGAGTCGGCCACCCGGCCGCCCACGGGGCGGATGAGGGAGCCGATGACCGGGCCGAGCACGGCGATCGCGGCGGACTGCACGGGCGCCAGCCCGAACTGGGACTGCAACAGCAGCCCGAAGGCGAACCCGGTGCCGATGAAGGAGCCGAAGGTGCCCACGTACAGCAGCGACATGATCCAGAAGTGGCGGTCGCGGGTGGCCGACAGCTGCGCGGAGACGTCGTTGCGCACGTGGGCCAGGTTGTTCATGGACCGGTACGCCCACCAGGCGGCCAGCAGGATCAGCGGCGCGTAGAACAGCGGGACCAGGTACCCGGCGGAGGTGGTGAACAGGGCGATGACGGCCAGGCCGACCAGTTGGACGGTGGCCACGCCGATGTTGCCGCCGCCCGCGTTCAGGCCCAGCGCCCACCCCTTCTCCCGTTCGGGGAAGTAGGAGTTGATGTTGGCCATGGAGGAGGAGAAGTTGCCGCCGCCCACGCCCGCGGTGGCGGCCAGGACCAGCAGCAGCCAGAAGGGGGTGTCGGGGTCGCGGACGAGGAAGAGGGCGGCGACGGTGGGGACGATGAGGGTCAGGGTGGAGATGACCGTCCAGTTGCGTCCGCCCAGGGCGGGGACGGCCAGGGTGTAGGGCACGCGCAGGATCGCGCCGACCAGGGTGACCACCGACAGGAGCAGGAACTTCTGCTCGGGGGTGGTGGAGAAGCCGTGCTCGGGGGTCATGAAGAGCACGAGTACCGACCAGATGCTCCACACGGAGAAGCCGATGTGCTCGGAGGCGATGGAGGCCCACAGGTTGCGGCGGGCCACGCGTCGCCCGCCGTCGTTCCAGAACCCCTCGTCCTCGGGGTCCCAGGCGGAGATCCAGCTCTTACCGGTGCGCGGTGCGCGCGGGCCAGACTCTGAGGCCACGGCCGTGCCTTCCTGCTCGACGGCTGCTGACAAAACCGAAGGTAGGGAGCCCGCGTTGCCTGGAGGTGTCCAGCCGTAACACGCGGGAAACAGTCGGCTCACCCGGAGCGCGCGGCCGCGGTGAGAAACCCCGTCATAGCTGGTGGGAGGGGGTGCGGGCGTTCGCGGTGCGGCGGGTCCCACACCGGCCGGTGTGGGGCGAATCACCCCCGGTGGGCGGGTGCCCGTGTGACCGGGGTCGCTTCCCCCCACCGTACGGCTCCCGGGAGCGGCGGACCGCCGGAAGGAGGCGGTGTTCTCGGGAGGTACCGGGCGCCCGTGTCGTCGAGGGAGGGGAAAGCGTGAGTTGTGGCCGGAATCCGACCGCTTCCCTTCCTAGCGTGGGAGCACTTCCGTCGAGCACAAGGAGTCCGTGGTGAGTATCGCCGTGACCACACCCACCGGCAACGTCGGCCGCCACGTGGTGGCCGGCCTGGTCCGCGCGGGCGTGCGCCCGCGCGTGCTGATGCGCGACCCGGCCCGGTTGGACCCGGCGCTGACCGACTGGGTCGACCCGGTCGCCGTGGACCAGGGCGACCGGGACGCGGTCCTGGCCGCGACCGCGGGCGTGGACGCGCTGTACTGGGTGAACCCGCCGACCCCGGCCGATGATCCGGTCGCCGAGTACGCCCGGATGGGCGCGCACGCCGCCCGTGCCGTCACCGCCAACGGGATCTCCCGCGTCGTCTTCCAGAGCAGCGTCGGCGCGGAGAGGCGCTCCGGGGCCGGGGAGATCGACGGGCTGGCCCGCACCGAGCAGCTGTTGGAGGGGACCGGAGCGACCGTGGCGCACCTGCGGTGCGGTTTCTTCTTCACCAACCTGCTGATGGAGCTGGACGCCATCCGGTCGGGCACCGTCTCGGTGGTGCTGCCCGTGGACCATCCGATGCCCTGGGTGGCGCCGCGCGACATCGCCGACACGGCCGTGGGTCTGCTGCTCAACCCCGACCTGGCGGGCCGGGCCGTGCGGGCCGTGCACGGCCCCGCCGACCTGACCTGGGAACAGGCCGCGGCCGTCGTCACCGAGGTGACGGGGCGCCCCGTGCGCGCCGAACGCGTTCCCGACGAGCGGATGCGCGAGGTGCTCGCGGGCGCCGGCCTGGGGCCGGGTTCCGTCGAGGCGATCATGGGCATGTCCACCGGTCTGCGTGACGGCTTCACGCCCGAGCAGTCCCGCACCGTGGCGACCACGACGCCGACCACCCTGGCCGCCTGGTGCCAGGACGAACTGCGGCCCCTGCTCTGACACCGCGGGCGTACCGACGGCGCCCCCGCTCCCCCGGCGCGGCGACGGTGCCGTCGGGCCCGGCCCGCGTCACGGGGGCGGCACCCGCGCGGCCCCTGCCAGAGCGGTCGGTCCGGTGCACAACGGTTCGTGGAAAGGAAAACCGGTGTGTACCATGCCCGCATGCGTTCCTGAGAGTGCCGGTCCCCGCGTGCGCGGCGTACAGCCCCGTGGGGTAACCCTCCCCCCCAGCTCAGGACGCCTGTGCTCCTTTTCCGCCTCCCGGCTTCGCGCTCGCGGTTCTCGCCGCCCCGTCCGTGGCGCGCCTCCTCTCCCGTCCGTGGCCCTCCCGCTCGCGGGGCGAGCGCCCGTGCTCGCCTTCCACGAGTCCGGCTGACGGAACAACCACGGAGGAGAAACCATGATCGACACCCGCCTCGACGGCCAGACCGTCCTGGTCACCGGAGGGTCCGGCAACATCGGCGCGGCGATCAGCCGCGCGTTCGCCGCCCAGGGGGCGCGCGTCGCGATCCACTACCTCGCCCAGGATCCCCCCGCTCCGACGAGCGCGGAATGGGCGCACATCACTCCCGCCGCGGAGGAGGGGGCCAGGCTCGCGGAGGAACTCGGCAACGGCTCCTTCGCCGTCAGCGCCGACCTGTCCGAGCCGGATGGAGCGGCCCGGCTGGTGCGTGAGGTCGTGGGCCGGGCCGGTGCGGTCAACGTCCTGGTCAACAACGCGGCCCACTGCGAGACACCGGACACCGTCGACACGTTGACCCACGCGTCCTTGGAGCGCCACTACCGGGTGAACGCCATCGCCCCCGCGCTCCTCACCGCAGAGGCGGCGCGGCTGCGCCGGGGAAGGGACCCGTTGTGCGTCGTCAACGTCACGACCGACGCCGCACGGGCCTTTCCCGGCCAGACCGGCTACGGGACGTCCAAGGCGGCGCTGGAGGCGATCACCAGGTCCACCGCGCTGGACCTGGCGGCGCGCGGCATACGCGTGAACGCCGTCGCTCCGGGTCCCGTCCAGACCGGCTGGATGGATGAGGACATCCTCGCCCGGGCGGAGGGGATCGTGCCGATGGGCAGGGTCGGCGAGCCTGAGGACATCGCTGACGCGGTGGTGTACCTGGCCTCCCATCAGGCCCGCTGGGTCACCGGGCAGGTTCTCCAGGTCTCCGGCGGGCACGCGCTGTGACCCTGTCGGCCACGGCCTCCGGCGGCGGGTAGGGGCGCTCCGGGGCCGCCTTGCGCGCCCTGGAGCGCCCGGTCCGCCGGGGCCGGATGAAGGCCGTCGTCCTGGGCGGCCTGAACGAGACCGCCCGCCTGCTCGACTGCCTGGAAGGCGTCCTGGCCCCCTGACCACGATCTACACCTCCCCCGACGGCGAGCGCGGACTCAGGTCCCACTACCTCCGGGCCCTGGAGTCCTGGCCGGTGCCCGCCGACCACCAGGAGTCGACGGTCGGGGCGGCGGGGCTCTCAGGAGTCGGCGGCCGGAGCGCGCATGGCCTCGGCGATCCAGGCGTAGGGCAGCGTGTCCTCCTCGGGCGGGGTCCCGTTGACCGCCGCCACCAGGGACAGGTACCGGCCGTGGGTGTCGTCGTAGACGGGGTCCTCGGAGGCGGCGTCCTCCTCGGCGATCTGGCGCTCGATCTCGGGGATCTGCCGGAACGTGTCGGCCAGCCGGTCGCGGATCTCGGGGGTGAGCGGGGTGTCGGACACCCCCGCGGCCGCCTCCATGAAACGCGTGATGACCTCCTGCGACCGGGGGGACCGGGGGGACTCACCAGCGCGGTGCGCGGCCAGGACCTCCTCCACCAGCGCGGTCCCGCTCCCGTACATGAAGTCCTGGAACCGTGGGCTCGCCACACTCCTTCCCACGTCCGTGGAGTAGGTGTCGCGCAGGTAGGTGCGGACCGCGTCGCGAAACTCCGGGTCACGTACCAGATCGGCCAGTTCGATCCATGCCTCCAGTTGGGCGGCCGTGGGGTCCGCGGGCAGGACCGGGCGCATCGTGCGCAGCCGGTCGACGAAGCCCTCGGGGACGTCGAGGCCCGCGCCGACGTCGTTCCAGAAGTCGTCGACGACCTGTTCGCGCTCCTCGTCGGTCATCGAGACGAGCTTGTGCATCAGGTCGGCCTGCGCGGTCGTGCCGCCCTGTCTGATCAGGGTCCGCAGCACCGCCCTCCTGGCCCGCAGGGTGCGCTCCTGGCGCTCGACGATCTCCAGGTGGGTGGTGAGCAGGTCGTGCAGGGTCGTTCCGCCTTGGAGTAGCCGGCGGATCTCGTCCAGGTCGGTGTCCAGCTCGCGCAGGGTGCGGACGAGTTCCAGGCGGGCGATGGTGTCGACGTCGTAGAGGCGGTGGCCCGCCTCGGTCAGGCGCGTGGGCTCGACGACTCCGGCGTCGGCGTAGAAGCGGACGGCGCTGACGCTCAGGCCGCTGCGGCGTGCGGCGTCTCCGATGGGGTACAGCTCGTGTTCGTGCATGGGAGCCACTGTGGTACCTCAAGCCGCTTGAGATGCAAGCCCGTGCGGTCCGGCGAGGGCACCGCTGTGCGGACCACCACCGAGCGCACTCCCTCAGCCGCCGGTGGGGACCTCGCCCCGCTCTTCGCCGACCCATGACATCTGTCATGCCCGACCCGTGCGGACCGCAGAGGGAACCCATGAGTCGCGACACTCCGTCACGGCTCTGCTCCGGTCTAGCTTCGAAGTACGGACTTCTTCCCCCTCAGCCCGCACGGGGTCGACGCCCTCGCTCTGGCACGCGACGGCGCGCCCGTGGACGCCTGGAGTCCTCCTGCCTGATGACCAGTCGGCCTCGACGCCGCCGGGGCCCTTTCCCGAGATGACAGTCCGCGAGATGACGGGGAGACCGAGATGTTCAAGGAGTGGCGTCGGCACCGAGCCACGCAACGGGTCAAGCCCGGGAACGGGCGTCCGCTGAAGCCCTTCCGCTGGTGGCAGCTGACGTCCCGTGCCCTGTTCTACCTCGCGTTGGGGGACTTCGACGGTCGGCAGACGGTCTACACCGTCCATGTCAACCACACGCAGCGGTTCTTCTCAGAGGACGGCAAGGGCAGGGCCCATCTGTACCTCGACGGCAGGCACCACGCCGAGTCCGGACTTCCTGCCGTCTTTCCCGTCCGGGGCGGCGTGATCGAGGTGGCGGCGACGGCCTTCGGCCTCAGGCGCTGCCGCTACGTCACCGACGAGGGGACCGAACACCAGCTCGTCCCGGACCGCCGCTCCGGTGAGGGGCGCCGTGCGCGCCTGGACCGCGAGCACCCGGCACTGAGCCGCTGGATCGGTGTCCTCTCGCTGCTTCTGCTCGTCGTCCCCGCGCTGTTGCTCATCCCGCAGCTCGTCGAGGTGGCCTTCGAGCTGCCCCCCGTGACCGAGCGCTTCGGGACGTTCACCTCACCCGTGCATCTGCCCGTATGGCTCAACACCGCGCTCGCGCTCGGCGCCGCGGCGGCCAGCACGGAGCGCGCGCTGCGCCTGCGCTACAACTGGCTGCTGGACTCCGCGGCGCAGGGGTGAGGGCGGCCCGGCCGGGCGGCGGGTTCGCGTGGGGGTCCCACTGTCGCGGTACGCGGTGGCCCCCGGCCTTCGGCCGGGGCGGGGAGCGGACCCCTTGAACGGCTAGTCGCCCTTGCCCTTGGTCTTCTTGCCGGTGTTCAGGCCGAAGGCGACGCCCATGCACAGGCCCAGGGCCACACCCAGCGCCAGGTTGTCCATGAGCATGCCGAAGGAGACGCCGAAGCAGACGCCGAGCGCGAGTCCCAGTCCGAGGTTGTTCTTCTTGTCCATCTATCCCCTTTGTGGCCTTGTGTCGGTTCTTGGACGCGGGTGCGCCGTCCACGGTTCCCCGCTGGCGGGACTCCGGCTCACTGCGGTGGTTCCAGGGGCGCGGCGACGTGTTTGCGGGCGCTGTCGTAGATGATCTGGCTGCGGAAGCTGGTCACCTCGCGGCGCTGGGTGAGCCGGTCGATGAGGAAGCTGTGCAGCGCGTCCAGGGAGGGTACGGACACGTGCACCAGGAAGTCCTGCTCCCCCGCCACGACGTAGACCGCCAGCACCTCGGGCAGGGCGAACATCGCGCCCTTGAAGCCCTCGATGACCTGGCGGCTGGGCGGGCGCAGCTGCACCGACACGAAGGCCTCCACCTCCCGGTTGAGCGCGGCCGGGTCGATGTCGGCGTGGTAGCCCCGGATGACCCCGCGCCGGTGCAGCAGGCGCACGCGCTCCAGACAGGTGGAGGGGGCCACGCCGAGCTTGTGTGCGAGGGCGCGGTTGGTCTGCCGCGCGTCCTGCTGGAGTTCGCGCACGATCGCCGAATCAAGTTCGTCCATGGCCTCCACGGTAGCTCCTGGCGCGAATAGTGTTCGGTGATAGGACCACGAGTGCGCTCGTATGCCTAGATTCTGCACCGTTCACAGATCATATGAACGGGGTAACCATGGGGATGTCCACCAAGATCGTCGTCGTCCTGCGGGAGGGCCTGGAGCCCGCGCTCGCCGCCAACGCGGGGGTGGTGCTCGGCTTGGCGCTGGGCGGACGGATGGAGAACTCGCTGGCCGCGGACGGCAAGGACGCGGGCGGCGGGGTGCACGCCGGGCTCAACCCGCACCCGGTGCCGACCCTGGTGGCCTCGGCGGAGCAGCTGCGCGAGCTCAAGGCCGGTGCCGACGAGCGCGACCTGACGGTGGTGGGCTTCAACGAGGTGGCCCGCCGCTCCCGCGACTACGTGGAGTACCTGGACGCCCTCGCGGCCACCGAGCCGCAGGACGTGGAGTACGTGGGGGTGACCGTCTTCGGGGCGCGCAACGCCGTCAACAAGCTCACCGGGAAGCTGGCGCTGATGCGCTGAGGCCGGTGGTTCCCACGTGAGGGGTGGAGAGGCGCGGGCAGGGGGCCCGCGCCTCTTCGCCTGTCAGGAGGCACACCCCCACGACGGCCGGGTGTTCCTGCTCGACGCAGCCCCGGCTCCACAGCAGCGCTCCGCGGTCCGGGAGGCCGCCCAGCCCTGTCCTTCCGACGCCGTGACCGTCCTCGGCCGGGAATCGCGCCACGATGCGCCGGGGAGCCCGCCCGCGATGGCGTGATGGAACCGCTCACGGGTTCGTGGCCCCGGTCCGGCTCAGGCGGATCATGGCCCGGTACAGGGCCGTGGGTGCGGGGGGCTCGGGCAGAGGGGGGACCGGGGTTCCCGGAGCGGCGTAGGCGCGCAGCATCTGCGCGACCAGGCGCCGCCAGGTGTCGGGGGCGGCGGCGCCGGTGGCGTTGACCACGCCCGCGTTGGCCATGAGCAGGATCACCACGTCCCGGTCGGTGAAGTCCTCGCGCAGCTGTCCGCTGTCCTTGGCGCGGCTGATGAGTTCGACGAGGCCGTTGTAGGCCTGGGCGCGGCGGGCCTCCAGGGCCTTGGCGGCGGGGAAGGTCATGGTCAGCACGTCGGCGAAGCCGCGGTCGGCGGCCTGCATGGCGCAGATGTCGTGGATGTAGCCGGTGAAGCCGTTCCAGGGGTCGGGGTCGGCCAGGGCGACGGTGACGGCCGCGGCGTAGGCGTCCATGCGGTCGGCGAAGACCGCGTTGACGAGCTCCTCGCGGGTGGCGAAGCGGCGGGACAGGGTGGCCTTGCCGACCCCGGCCTCGCGGGCGACGGCGGCCATGGACACCCCGAGGCCCTCGCTGGCGTAGAGGCGGCGGGCGGCGGCCAGGATGCGGTCGCGGTTGCGCGCGGCGTCCACACGCAGGTCCGTTTCCCGGGGCTGGTCTGAGGTTTTCCTGGAGTCCGCGGAGGAGGTCATGCTTTCACTGTACCTAAGTGGAACATGCGGGCCACTTATGTTGTTACGCTGTTCGACGATGGAATCGGGAAGCCCGTTCCACTTAATCGGAAGGTGTTGCCATGCGTGCTGTCACTCTCAACGAGGTTCCTTCGGCCCCGACCGTGGCCGAGGCGCAGACCCCCCGTCCGCAGACCGGTGAGCTGCTGGTGAAGGTGGCGGCCTCGTCGGTGAACGGCTTCGACCTGTCGGTGCTGGACGGCCACCTGGCCGGGATGATGGAGCACCGCTTCCCGCTGGTGGTCGGCATGGACTTCGCGGGCACCGTGGAGTCCCTTGGCGAGGGCGTGGAGGGCTTCGCGGTCGGCGACGCGGTCTTCGGCGTGGCGATGAAGCCGTTCGTGGGCGCCGGATCGCTGGCCGAGTACGTCACCGTCTCCGCCGGCTACGGCGTCGCCCCCCTGCCCGAGGGCCTGACGGCGCAGGAGGCCGGCGCGCTGGGCCTGGCCGGGACCGCCGCGCTCAACAGCGTGGACGCCGTCGCCCCGGCCGAGGGCGAGACGGTACTGGTCTCGGGGGCCACCGGCGGGGTCGGTGCGCTGGCCGTGCAGCTGGTCGCCGCCCGGGGCGCCCGCGTGATCGCCACCGCCCGCCCCGGCGCCGAGGCCGACTTCGTCACCGGCCTGACCGACACCGCGGTGGAGCTGGTGGACTACACCGGCGACGTGGAGGCCCAGGTCCGGGCCCTGGCACCGGAGGGCGTGGACGCGGTGCTGCACCTGGCCGGCGACGCCACCCAGCTGGTGGGCCTGCTGCGCAAGGGCGGACGGATCGCCTCCACCCTCGGCCTGACCCAGGAGGCCGTCGGGACCGGCGACGTCACCGTCCACCCGATCATGGCCGACCCCAACGCCCAGACCCTGGCCGCGCTGGCCGGCCGGGCCGCTGCCGGTGAGCTGCGGGTCCCGGTCACGGCCACCTACCCGCTGGAGCAGGCCCCCGAGGCGTTCGACGCCTTCCGCGCCGGGACCCTGGGCAAGATCACTGTCTCCTGCTCCTGACCGCCCCGCCGTGCCGCGTCCGGGCCGTGGCGGCCCGGACGCGGTGGGGCGGCAGCCGCCCACCACGTCCTCACACCCTGAGCACCCCGCGAAGGAACGAAGCCAGATGAACGTCACCGTCTTCGGTGCCACCGGCGCGATCGGTTCCCTGACCGTCGCCGCGCTCCTGGAGCGCGGCCACCGGGTCACCGCCTACGCCCGCAATCCGCAGAAGGTCCCCGCCTCGTGGGGCGACCGTGTCCGCGTCGTGGTCGGCGAGATGTCGGACGAGGAGGCCGTCGACTCGGCCGTGGACGGAGCGGAGGCCGTCGTCAGCGCACTGGGGCCGAGCATGGACCGCAAGGCCACCGGCCTGCCGCTCGTCGCCGGTACCGGCCACGTCCTGGAGGCCATGAAGCGCCACGGCGTGCGCCGCTACGTCGGCCACGCGACCCCGGCGGTACTCGACCCCCGGGAGAAGCCGACCCCGGTCACCCGGCTGATCGGCTTCATGCCGCGCACGTTCATGCCGCGCGCCTACGAGGAGATCACCGGCATGACCGAGCAGATCATGCGCTCAGGCCTGGACTGGACCGTCGTCCGCTTCATCGCCCCCAAGGACACTCCGGGGCAGGGCGGGCTCCGCGTCGGCTTCTTCGGCACGGACAAGCTCGGCTTCGCCGTCAGCCGCGCCGACATCGCCGCGTTCACCGCGGCGCAGGTCGACGACGACACCTACGTCGGCCGCGCACCCGCCATCAGCAACTGAAAAACCCGATCCCACACGAAGAGGGAAGAGTTCCCATGACCATCGCGATCATCGGCGCCACCGGCAAGCTCGGGGGCCTGACCATCGACGCCCTCCTCGACCGCGGCGTCGCCCCCGGCGACGTCCTGGCCCTGGGCCGCGACACCGAGCGTCTGGCCGAGCTCGGCGGGCGCGGGCTGCGCACCGCCGCCGTCGACCTGGACGACGTGGCCGGCACCGCCACGACGCTCGCGGGCGCCGAGAAGCTGCTCCTGGTCTCCTTGGGCGCCCCGGGAGACCGCGTGGCCCAGCACGACAACGCGATCGAGGCGGCCCGCCAGGCCGGCGTGCGGCACCTCGTGTACACGTCGGGCCTACAGGCGCCGACGACGATCCTCGAACTCGCCGCCGACCACAAGGCCACCGAGGAACTCGTGACCGCCTCCGGCATCCCCGCGACCTTCCTGCGCAACGGCTGGTACACCGAGAACCACCTACAGGACTTCGCCGGTGCCCGTGAGCGCGGCGTCATCGCCAACAGCATCGGCGACGGCCGCATCGCCACCGCCCCGCGCAAGGACCTCGCCGAGGCCGCCGCCGTCGTGCTCAGCACGCCCGGCCACGAGGGCCAGGCCTATGAGCTGTCGGGTGACACCGCCTGGTCGTTCGAGGAGTTCGCCGCCACCGCCCAGGAGGTCCTCGGTACCCCGGTGCGCTACCAGGCGCTCACTCCCGAGCAGGAGCGCGAGCAGCTCCTCGCCGCCGGTCTGGACGAAGGAACCGCGGGTTTCATGGTCACGCTCAACGCCAACATGCGCGACGGCGCCATGGCTCCCACGCCGGGTGACCTGTCCCGGCTCATCGGCCGCCCGACCGAGCCGCTGGCCACCACCCTGAAGACCTGGGTCTGACCACCGGGGCCGTCAGCGGAGGAGGAGGTCCCGAAGGCCTCCTCCTCACCCCTTCCCGCTCTTTCCCACCCCGCGTACCCGAAGGATTCCCTGCCGTGACCATCGCCCTGTGGACCGTGCAGGCCGTACTGGCCGCCATGTTCGCCGTCGCCGGTATCAGCAAGTCCACCCAGCCCAAGGACAGGCTCGCCGAGAAGCTGCCCTGGGTGGCCGACTTCTCCCTGACCACCGTCCGCGTCATCGGCGTCGCCGAACTCGCCGCCGCCGTGGGGCTGATCCTGCCCGCCCTCACCGGCGTCGTCCCCGTCCTGACCCCGCTGGCCGCCACCGGGCTGGTCGTGGTGATGGCCCTGGCCGCCCTCACCCACGCCCGCCGCAAGGAGCCCGGCGCCATCGTCTTCAACACGGTCCTGCTGTTGCTGGCCGCGTTCGTGGCCTGGGGCCGCTTCGGCCCCTACAGCTTCTGACCCGGCAGCACTTCCCGTCACACCCGGACCATCACGATCAGGTCGGAGGACCACCATGTCCGAGCCCACCCGGTTCAACACCGAGATCACCGTCCACCCCCGCCTACAGCACATCGGCATGACCACCGGCAACCTCGAACCCCTGCTGGCCTGGTACGAGACCGTGCTGGGCATGCGTCCCATGCACACCTCCGAGGACCCCGCCGGGCTCAGGAGCCAGGGTCTGGAGATCAGGGCCGTCTGGCTGAGCAACGACGAGCAGAACCACCGCATGGCCGTCATCGAGATCCCGGGCCTGACCCCGGACACCGAGCGCGCCGGTCACCACCGGCTCCAGCACCTGGCGTTCGAGTACAGCACCCTGGACGAGCTGTTGGGCACCTACGTGCGGCTCAGGCGCGAGGACATCCTGCCGGTCCTGGCCGTGGACGAAGGGTTGCAGACCGCGTTCTACTACGCCGACCCCGACCAGAACATCATCGAGATCAACGTCAACAACTACGACGACCCCTTCACCGCCATCGAGCACATGCGCTCCTCCACCGACTTCGCCCGCAAACCGCTCGGCGTTGACGTGGACCCCGAGCTGATGGTCGCCGCGCGTGAGGCCGGAGCGTCCGCCTGGCAGGTGCACAAGCGCGCCTGGGGCGACGAGTTCGCCCCCGCCCGGCCCTGGGACCCCACCGTCCTGCTCTGAGGCCACCGCGTCCGGGCCGACGGGGGCTGCGCTCCTGTCGGCCCGCACACCCACCGCACCGTCCCGGCACGGCGGGGCCGGGCCACGACCCACCCCGAGCCGCTCGGGCCCGACCGTCCTCACCGGGCAGCTCTCCGGCACCCGTGACCAGCGGGCCGTGCCCGCCACCAGCGACCGAACCAGGAACCGTCATGACCTTCGAACTTGGCGTCTACACCTTCGGCAACACACCCCGCACACCCGACGGCCGCCCGGGCCCCACCGCCCAGGCCGTCCGCGACGCACTGGAGGCGATCAAGCTCGCCGACGAGGTGGGACTGGGATACTTCGGGGTGGGCGAGCACCACATGCGCACCATGCCGCTGTCCTCACCCACCGCCCTGATCAACGCCGCCGCCGCGTCCACGAAGCGGATCAAGCTGAGCACCGCGGTCACCGTCCTGTCGACCGACGACCCGATCCGGGTGTTCCAGCAGCTGGCCACCGCCTCGGCCCTGGCCCCCGGACGCATCGAGGTGGTCGCCGGGCGCGGGTCCTCGACCATCACCTTCCCGCTCTTCGACCACGACGAGCGCGACTACGACATGCTCTACGCCTCCAAGCTCGCCCTGCTCATGGCCGTCAACAACGACGAGAACCTCACCTGGAACGGCCCGCACCGGACCCGGCCGCTACAGGACGTCACCGTCGTGCCGCGTCCCGAGGAGCCGCTGAGGATCTGGCTGGGCACCGGCGGCAGCCCGAACTCGGTCTACCGCGCCGTCGAGCTGGGGCTGCCGATGTTCCTGGGCATCCTGGGCGGCACCCCCGAGCACTGGGCGCAGTACGGGCACGCCTACCGCGACGCCTGGGCCCAGGCCGGGCGCCCCGCCGAGCGGGCCGACATCGCGGTGGCCGTGCACGGGTTCGTCGCCGAGTCCGGGGAGCGGGCGCGGGCGACCTATCTGGACTACGAGCACCGCATGATGGCCGACGGCTCGGCCGAACTCGGCCGCCCGGCCCCGGCGCGCACCGACCGCGCCGCGGCCCTGGGCCCCGGCGGGATGGTCTTCGTCGGCGACCCGAACGAGATCGCCGACCGGATCCTGCACCTGCACGGGCTGCTCGGCCACAGCCGCCAGATCCTACAGATGGACGTCGGCGGCATGCCCCAGCGCGACTTCCTGCGGGGCATCGAACTGCTCGGCACCCAGGTGCTCCCGCAGATCCGCGCCGAACTGGGAACCCCGTAGGCGCGGATCGCGGCACGGCGGAGAAGGGCCTCGACGGCCAGACCCGGCCAGGACCACGCAGAGCGCCGAGGGTTCCGCGTCACGAGTCGTCGCGCGGGGCCCTCGGTCGCACGGCTCCGGTTCACGCGCCCCCGGTGAGGTCCTCCAGCTCCCGACAGGAGGCCACGGTGCGCACCTGCTGCTCGGTGAGGCGGTTGAGCCGGGCCTTGGCCGCCCGCGCCTGCGCCCCCGTGGGCAGGAAGCCCCGGTGGATCTCGGGCAGCCACAGTTCCCAACCGCACACCACCCTGGCCGGGTAGCGGTACCACTGGCGCACGACCACCGAGCCGACCCGGATCGCGTGTTCGTTGCCCGGGGGCACGGCCGGTCGGTCGGGCTCCCGGGCCAGGTAGCGGTGCCCGTCGGCCAGGTCGCAGGGACCGCAGCCCAGCTCGCCCGAGCCCAGTGCCCGCACGCACTCGGGGCACACCAGGCGGTCCATGGCCGCGTCCACCACCCGCCAGGGGAACTGGCCGGGGTCGGAGAGCACGAGTTCGGCGAAGTCGCGTTCCCTGTCGCTGCCCGGCTCGGCGTCCCACTCGGCGCACGCCTGTGCCCAGGCCCGGTCGGTCTCCGCGCCGATGAGGCGCATCGTCTCGGCCAGTTCCCGGGTACGCCAGCCGTCGCGGGTGGGTGTCATACCCCGGACGTTAACCCGGCTGGCCCGTTCCGAGCGACGGGTTTTCCCGGTCGCCGAACCAGTCGGCTCGGACCAGGTGACAGCCGGGCGGGGGCCGCACGAACCCCGTCACGGGTTCGGACGACCCCTGCCCGGAACCGGGTCAGCACCAGGTGATCACGCCGCCGAACCGGTCGGCGAAGCGTTCGACGTCGCCGAAGGAGTGGATGCCCGGACCCTCGATCGGGCGGGCCAGTCCCCCGCCGGTCGGGTGGAAGACGCCGAAGTAGGCGTGCACGAGCTCGTCGGTGTCCTCGTCCCACATGTCCACATAGAACGCGCGAGGGCGGTTCTCGGAGTCGTGGTTCTGGTAGACAGGAGCCGGATCGAAGGGGCTGTTCGCGTTCATACGCGCCTTCCTTTGGTTCCAGGCCCGGGCGGGGAGCTGCCAACTACGCCGCCCGGGCCACTGTTTTGTACACCGCCAGCGTCCGATTTTCCGGATTCTCTGTGACGGCGACCTCACCTGCTGCTACGGTAAGTCACACGATCTAGGTGCACAAGCTTTTCTAAAAAAAGCTTCCAGAAGCTAGGAGGTCCGGATGGCACCCGTCCGCAAACCCAAGCGTGTGACGTTGCGTGGCCGCTGGCTGGGACAACGCCTGCGGGACCTACGTGAGGCGGACGGTCGCACCATCGAGGAGGTCGCCGACTACCTCCAACGGGCTATGGGCACCGTCAGCCGGTTCGAGACGGGCATCTACCCGATCCGCCGCACGGAGGTCATGGCGCTGTTGGACCTGTACGGCGCCAATGACCCGAAGCTGCGCGCGAACCTGTTGAAGATCTCCGACGACGTGTGGCAGACGGGTTGGTGGGACGGCTACACGAAGGACGTCGAGGACTGGTTCATCGACTTCGTGTGGCTGGAGGAATTGGCGGTAGAGCAGTGGCTCTTCAACAACACCCTCGTCTCCGGAATCCTCCAGACCGAGGCATACGCTCGTGTGGTCATGAGGGTGGCGGAACCGGAGGCCACCGATGACCAGGTGGACCGTTGGATCGAACTCCGAATGGCACGTCAGGCACTGTTGGAGCGGCAGGACCCGCCTCTCGTGCGCGTGGTGCTGGACGAGTCCACATTGCGTCGACAGGTGGGGTCTGCCCGGGTCATGCGAGGGCAGTTGGAAGCGCTGGCCACCACGATGGAGCGAGAGCATGTGGACATCCGGGTGCTTCCCTTCGATTCGGGAGCACACGCGAGCCCGAACGGATCGTTCAACATCTACCGGATGGCGAGCCCCTACCCGGAGGTCGCCTACGTTGAGACGCCCCAAGGGGCCCTCTACATCGAAAGCCCTGATTCTGGGCCGATGATGGAAATGTACGATCGGCTGTGGGACGCCTCCCTTTCGGCTGAGGAATCAGCTGGATTCGTCACGACCCTCAGCAAGGAACTCAGGTGACCGAAAAGACTTCGCAGCACATCGCCCCTCAGGAGCTGGACGGTGTCGCCTGGCACATCAGCAGCTTCAGCGAAAGCGGAGGCGGTAGCTGCGTCGAGGCCGGTCCCCTCAACGACGGTTCGGGGCGGGTCGCGGTTCGCCACAGCCACTTCCCCGATGGCGCTGCGATCGTCTACACCCGCGCCGAGTGGGAGGCCTTCACCCAGGGCGTCCGCTCCGGAGAGTTCGACTTCCACCGGTAGGCAGCACCCTCTCCCCCGACGTGACCGCTAGCGGGGACCGCACTCGGGGCCGAAGGTCCACACGCGCCCCGTGTTGCGGCCGTTCCTGCGGGTCGGTTCCCCCAGGAGCGCGGTGAGGCCGTTCTCGACGCGGTCCAGCAGATCCCGTCCGAACACGCACAGGGTGTTCTCCCAGGGATGTCCGAACGTGCCCATCCGCAGGTCACGGGTGGTGTAGATGTAGTAGTCCCCGTCAGGGAAAACCTGGCCGGGGACCTCGGGCTGACCGGGGCCGCCAACACGACGCGGGTCGAACCGGTAACCCGTGTGGTTCCAGTCCAGCCAGTACAGAAGCTCGTCAGGGCGCGCGAGGGCGAGCACCTCGGGAACGATGACCTGTTCCAGTTCGGGGTCGTTGGGCCTGTCCAGGAACCAGGTGGCCGAGCCCACGGGCTCGCGGATCCCGGGATACACCTCGATGCTGGGCTTGAAGGAGAACCGCTCGTAGAAGCGGTCCCACAGGTCGTCGTGCTCGGGGTCGGACAGGAGTTGCCGCACCGGTCGCTCCACGGCCGGGACCCCCGCCGGGGACCAGTGGTAGGAGCGCACGCTCGTCACCTCGTGGAAGCCCGAGCCGAGGTACATCCGCCGCAGCTCACCGTCGGCCTCGGCGGCGGCGAAGCGAATCCCGGCGCCGAACCACCCCCACCTGCGGGGCGTCGTCGGGCGGGTCCACTCCACCATCTCGCTGAGCAGGGTGGGACACGGCGCGGTCATACCCTCCACCACGGCGAACGGGGTTCCCGTGAGGACCTGGAACCAGGCCACCGCGTGAACGCGCCCCTCCTCCACCAGCTTCAGCGAGACTCCCTCGAACCGTGTCCCGTCCCTCATGTGCTCGGTGAGCGGTCGCCTGTGTGGTTCGCTCGCCTCGGCCAGACGCAGGGCCTGCTCGTCGTAGTGGTGGGTTCCCGGAAGGAGAATGTGGCCCGGAGGCGGGTCCACGTCGGGGACGGCGTCCAGCGGCGCGGCCAGGACCGGGCGTTCCCACCCGGGTGTGAATCCGGCCGTGACCAGGGCTTCGGCCAGGCCCGGGCTGTCGTGGGCGTGCACGCGCCACTCGACCGGTTCCGTCCTCCTGTCGGCCTCCTTCTGCTGGCCTCGGACGAGGGCGGTCATGTCGACGCCCGTGGTGTCGGTGTGGTCGACCACCGCGTGTGTGCCGTGGTGCACGCTCACCAGTGGCCCCTCGCGTTCCACGACCGCTCCGAGCGGTGGATGTTCGGGGACGTGTCCGCGTACGTGGGTGTCGTAGGCGGCCAGTAGCTCGCCGGTGTCCACAGCCACGCGTTCGCTGGTCACGGCTGTACCTCGGCCACCGCGTAGCCCGGTACGGACGGCCAGCGAACCGTCAACACCACGGACTCCTCCTCCGCGGTCCAGGAGTGGTCGGTTCCGTGCCCCCACACGACGTAGTCCCCCTGGTGTTCCAGGACGATGTCACGGTCGGGGAGTTCGACGCGGAAGCGCCCGCTGATGAGTACCAGGAGAGCGGTCCGTTGCTCACCCCTCACCCACTGCTTCCTCGTGTCTCCACGAGGGTGGACGCCCCACTTGATCTCCATAGATTCGCTGTATCGGGGATCATCAGCGTCCTTGAAGTGCCCGAGAAGCCACCCTCGATCCAGTGCCGCGTCCTTGCCCGCATTGCCCACGTACACACCGTTGTTCACACGAGTGGACGCTAGCAGTCGCTCCGGTCATGGGAACGTCCACGCCGGAGAGTTCGACTTCCACCGGTAACGAAAGCACCCGCCCGCAGTCGATCTTCCGGAGACGAGCGAGAGGGCCCGGCGGGATTCCGCCGGACCCTCCTGTCACATCAACCGGCGGGATCAGCCGCCGTCGTGTGCGGCCGACTGGCCGACCAGGCGGGACGCGGACGCCCCCGGGGCCAGCGTGAGCCGCTCCCACGAGGCGACGTCGCGCTGGAGCTGCCGGTCGTGGGTGGCGAGCACCACCGCCGCCCCGGTGGCGCCGAGACCCTCGGTGAGCTCGTCGACGAGGGCGATCGAGAGGTGGTTCGTCGGCTCGTCCAGCAGCAGCACGTGCGGCCGGGACGCCAGCGCCAGGGCCAGGTCGAGCCTGCGCTGCTGCCCCATGGACAGCTCACGCAACGGCTTGTCGGCGTCCGTCGACGAGAGCAGCCCCAGAGAACTCAGCGAGACCGCCTCGCCCTCCCGCAGGACTCCCCTGCTGACGAGCCGTCCCAGGTGGGCGGCGAACACCTCCCGAGCACGACGTGTCCCTGCCTGCGGCGACTCCTGCGTCAGCAGTTGCACCCGTGCGGTGCGCGCGGTGCGCACACCGCCGCCGGTCGGCTCGATCCGCCCGGCGAGCACCGCCAGCAGCGTCGACTTGCCCGCCCCGTTGGCCCCGGTGACCACCAGTCGCGAACCGGAGTCAAGGGTGACCGTGACCGGCTGGTCCAGACGCCCCGCGACGGTGACCTCGTCGGCCCTGACCAGGGTCACGCCGGGCAGCGCCGACAGCTCCGGCATCCGGAAGCGCAGCGGGGGCGGCGGCATGGTGACCGCGTGCGCCTCCAGGTCGTCGCGCCGACGGTGGACGGAGCGCACGAGCCCGGGCGCGCGGGTCGCCCGCTGGTGCTTGCCGGTGCCCTTGTCCGGACGCCAGCCGCTGACCAGCCGGTTCTGCGCCTCGGACAGGTCCTGGGTGAGGCGGGCGTGCTCGGCCTGCTGCTGCTCGTACTCGGCCGTCCAGCGTTCGCGTTCGGCGCGCCGTCCCTCCTGGTATCCGGCGAACCCGCCGCCGTGGACGCGCGGCCCGCCGTCGCGGCTCGGGTCGAGGTCGAGCATCGTCGTGGCCACGTCCGAGAGCAGGGCGCGGTCGTGGCTGACGAGCACCACGCCGTTGCCGTGTCCGCGCAGTTGGGCGGTCAGGAAGTCGAGCCCGGCGGCGTCGAGGTGGTTCGTGGGCTCGTCCAGCAGAAGGAAGTCGTGCGAGGCGCCCAGCAGGCAGGCCAGCCGGACGCGGTAGCGCTGGCCCACCGAGAGCTCCGCCAGCGGCCGTGACCGGTCGGTGACGGCGCCCAGGTTCTCCAGGGCGAGGTCGACGCGCCGGTCGGCGTCCCAGGCGTCCAGCACCTCGGCGGCGTTCAGGGCCGCCGCGTATTCCTCGGCTGCTCGGGGATCGCCCTCGGCCAGCCCTTCGGCGCTGGCGTCGAGCGCGGCCAGGGCCGCGCGGGCGTCGGCGAGTTCGATGTCGACCAGGTCCCCGACGGTGCGGCCGCCGGTCGCCCGCATCTCCTGTTCGGCGACGCCGAGGGTGCCGATGCGCCGCACGGTCCCGGCATCGGGTTCGAGCGCACCGGTGAGGATGTGCAGCAGCGTGGACTTGCCGCGGCCGTTCTCGCCCACGACTCCCCAGCGGGATCGTGGTGTGACGGTCATGTCGACGCCGGAGAGGACCGTGCGGCCGCCGCGGTCGATGTGGACGCCGTTGGCGGTCAGTTGCGCCCGCTCACCGGCGGGCAGCACGAGTTTGGGGTTGAGGGTTGCCACTGTTCCTCCGAACAGAGCTCCGCCCGGCGCGATGGCGGGTGTGCGGGAGCTCTTCGAGCTGACGGAAAGACCCGGAAGCGGGTCGGTGTACACGTCGGGCACCCGCGGCCACGCGGAGGCGGGGCGGGCGCTCAGGCTCGGATCAGAGGTACAGCGGTAGATGCACGAGGTCACCGTAGCAAACCGGTCAGTGCGAACGGAAAGGAATTTCGAGGCCCCCCGGGGGGCCAAGCGCCCTCGCCGTGGATGATGTTCAGCGCAGACCGTAACAGCGCCTTGCGGTCCTCGGCCATGGGGGTTCCCGTCCGGTCTTCGGGGAGGGCCGGATGGCACGTTGGCGGATGGCGCCGACACGACTCTGATCATCACGGTTACCAGGATCACGGTCCACCACAGCGGTTCCATATGCCACGGATACGGGCGCTGAAAACCGCGGATAAGAACGTGCGAGCAGGAATTCCAGGTGCCGTCGACCGTCTTACCGGTCCGGCAGAGCATGCTGTCCGCGGCGTGACGACATGTCCTCCTTTACCGCTAAAGATGGGGTTGACCAGCTGGAATGCCAGGTGAACACGTGCGGTGGCCGAATCCTTTGCGTGGGCATGCGCCTGACACGGGAAACGCCCGTCATGCAGAGAAAGGACGTGCTCATGCCTGTTCCCGCTGAGGAGATGGGATTCCTGTCCGAGGAGGACTGGGGAAAGCTGGCCAGGGCGCTCGACGCCAACCCCGAGCGCCTCAAGGCCCAGTACGCCGAGGCCGTCGCCGCGCACCTGCGTGACCCCCAGCCGGTGGTGCTGAAGGAGCAGCGCAACGCCCCGGCCCCGTCCAACGCCCCCTCCTTCGACTTCAGCAAGACCTTCGAGGCGACCATCGTTCCGGGTGTGCTGACTCTGCGGGTCGTCGTCTCGGCCTCGACCGGTGAGAACTGGTCCGCCCACGTCAAGGTCAGTGCGGTGGTCTTCGGTACGGAGCTGGGCAGCGCCGAGGCCAACCTCTCGGCGGTCAATTCCTACGTTGAGATCCACCCCAGCGTCCTGCTGGCCAAGGCCGATCTGAGGATCGGTTTCTCCGGTGAGCGGCTGTGCTTCTTCGTGCAGGGGCAGGCCTGCTACTGGGCCCTGAGCTGGCACTGCACCTCGGTGGACGCCCACAACCTGTTCTGCCTGCGCTCCTGAGGCCGAGGCCAGGACCGGGGAGCACAGGTGCCCCTGCGCTTTTCCGGTCCGGATCTCGCCGTGGAGACGTCCTGCCCGCGCCGGTCGCTGTGTCAGCGGTCAGGGCGAGAGGACGGCAGCCCCCGTGCGGCACCGACGTCGTACGGGGGCCGCCGTGCGCTCGTGCGGTGGCGGCCGTCCTCACCCCGGCCAGTGGCGTACAGGTACAGCAGCGCGTTCATGGAGGTGCCGCTCACCAGTTGACGCTGCCTGACCAGATCGGGGACCCGGTCCAGCGCCACCCATTCCACGCGCTCGGCCTCCCAGGCGTCCTGGGGCTCGCCGACCCTCTCGGCCGTTTGGGCGACGAAGATGTGGTGTTCGCTGTCGGTCAGCCCGCTGGAGGGCTGGACGTAGACCAGCGGGCGCAGCGGCCCCGGCCGCCACCCGGTCTCCTCCAGCACCTCGCGCGCGGCCGCCCGCTCGGGGCTCTCCTCCGGGTGCACACCACCCATGGGGATCTCGTAGCCCCAGGTGTCGGTGATGAACCGGTGCCGCCACAACAGCAGCGCCCGGTCCCGTCCGTCGAGCACCACGGCACCGGCCCCGGGCGGTCGGCGGATGAGCCGGTGGTCGAACCGGTGCCCGTCGGGCAGTTCGACGTCCGCGGCCCGCACGTCGATCCACGAATCGGTGTACAGGGGCTTTTCGGAGTGGACGGTCCAGCGCACGGGTGGCCCTTTCCGTTGGACGGGAAGCGGGAGCAGCAGACTCCCATGTTCGCGTGTGCGCGCGTGGTTGTCGGTTCGCGCGGCCTGGCCGGGTCCTGCCGCGCTGCTTCTCCCGGCCACCCCGCCCGCTCGCTCGCCACGAACGCGGCGCGGCTACGCGGGGCTTCTGCTTTCAGTGGCCGGTGTGGTCCGGGCGCGCTCGTGCCGGGCTGTTGCCACGGTCACGTTCGCGCTGGTCCCTCCGTCGGCCGCACACCGACGAGGCCTAGAAACGGGCCCATGCCGTCTGACCAGGGGGTTGCTCAGGTTTGGTGTTGTCTTTCCCACCCGCCTCACGTGGTTTCCAACACTTTCCAAAGCGTTGACCAGCGCATACGTTGCACGGGTGAACTTTATGCGATCGATACCCAAGCTGACGTTTACCGCGACCTCCAGCCTGCTCATCACCGGCGGGCTGCTTCTGGCCGGACCGGGCGCCGCAGCCGCGGACACGGCCTCCGCCAAGGAGATCGCCGACACCCTCAACGACAAGCTGAATGACGACATGGCCGGTCACATGACCGAGGAGCACGTCGAGAACGCCCGCGCGATGGTCGAGGCGGCCAAGGACCGCGACCTGGGCGAGGACGCCGCCGCCCTCGCGGTCGCCACCTCCATCGTCGAGACCCACCTGGACAATCTCGACTGGGGCGACCGTGACAGCGTCGGCCTGTTCCAGCAGCGCGACCACTACGGCTCGCAGGAGGACCGGCTCGACCCCGCCTGGGCCACCAACGCCTTCTTCGACGAGCTCGAGCGCGTCCACCCCGACGGCAGCTGGGACGACGACCCGATGGGCAGGGTCGCCCAGGACGTCCAGCGCTCGGCCTACCCCGACCGGTACCAGCACCAGGTCGACGACGCCGAGACCATCGTGGACCATCTCTGGTAACAGCCGTCCCAAGGCAGACAGTGGAGCGTGCGAACCCCGCTCTCGCATGCTCGTCCGGCGGAGGCCGGTGACCGGACACCCGGTCACCGGCCTCCGCCGTTTCCGGCTTTTGTGCCGGGTTCTCGGGCGCCCCGCGTGTGCGGGGCCGGTTCACGCCTCCTGGCGGGCGGCGTTGGCGGCGAAGGCCTCGCGCAGGTACACGCTCAGCCCCTCGGCGTGGGCGTCGACGGTGGCGGTGAAGCGCTCGTCGTCCACGTACAGCTGCCCCAGTCCCCGGTGGACGCAGGTGGTGCAGTCGTAGAACCAGCGGGTGATGTGGGCGCGGTGCCGCTCGGCCAGGTCCATCACGGCGGGGCTGTCGGGCGCCTGCCCGTCGTTCATGGCCGCGGCCAGGGCCAGGTAGATCTCCTCGCCCTCGGCGTTGAGCCGCTCCCAGTCGGCCTTGGTGTAGGAGCTCACCCTGCGCTGGGACTGGGTGTAGGCCTCGCTGCCGCCCCAGCGCTGGCGGGCCTCCTCGGCGTGGGCGTCCACGTCGAAGTCGCCGAAGAGTTCGAGGCGTTCGGCGGGGGTCAGGTCGAGTTGCATGGTGTCGGCCTCCATCAGGCGTTCGATGCCGCGCGCCATCGTGCGCAGGCGTTCGATGCGTTCGGTCACCAGCCGGTGCTGACGGGCCAGGTGGGCGCGGGTGTCGGCGGCGGGGTCGTCGAGCA
This sequence comes from Nocardiopsis synnemataformans, assembly GCF_965343085.1. Classification (NCBI taxonomy): domain Bacteria; kingdom Bacillati; phylum Actinomycetota; class Actinomycetes; order Streptosporangiales; family Nocardiopsidaceae; genus Nocardiopsis; species Nocardiopsis synnemataformans. The sequence goes on from NZ_CBDRFA010000006.1 coordinate 128,113, forward strand.
ATGCGGCGATCCGGTCCAGGCCGAAGCCCAGCTCCCGGTAGGTCAGGATCTGCCGGAGCCGCTCCAGGTCCCCGTCGCTGTAGCTGCGGTAGTCCGACGGGGTGCGTCCGGCGGGAACGAGCAGTCCGATCCGGTCGTAGTGGTGCAGGGTCCGGACGGTCTGTCCGCTCATCCGGGCGACCTCGCCGACGGTGTGTCCCATCTGTCCTGGTGCTTCCTCGCTGGTGGTGACGTGTGCCCGAAGTTAGGGCCTGACGCCGCGTCAGGGTCAACCACTTTCCCCGGCCAGGCCGCCCCGCGTCCACCACCGTCCCTTACCCATCGGTAACATCTGGGGGCATGAGCCCTGACCACACCGCCGATGACTTCCGGTTCGACCGGGACACCCGTGTCGAGAAGCTGGCCGACGGCGAGTTCGCCGCCACCCTCACCAACGCCTGGACCACCTTCACCTCCCACCCCAACGGGGGCTACGTCCTGGGCGCCGCCCTCAACGCGCTGCGCCAGAACCTGAGCCAGCCCGACCCCCTGGCCGTCTCGGCGTTCTTCCTGCGCCCCGCCGCCCCCGGCGCGGCCACCGCGCGCACCGAGGTGGTGCGCGAGGGACGCCGCACCGCCACCGGTCAGGTCCGCCTGGAGCAGGGCGGCAAGGAGATCGTGCGCGCCACCGCCACCTACGGCGACCTGTCCCCCGACCCCACGGCCCGGGTCCTGACCCTGGACGAGCCCCCGCGCCTGCCCGCCCCCGAGGACTGCCCCGTCCCGCCCGAGTTCGACCGCCCCGAGGGCCTGGGCATCGCGCGCAGCGTCGAGTACCGCTACCCCGGGCGGCCGGGCTGGCTGGACGGCCGCAAGGACGGCCGCCCGCACGCCGAGTTCTGGATGCGCTTCGCCGACGGGCGCGAGCCCGACACCCACGCGCTGGTCTCGATGGTGGACTTCGCTCCCCCGGCCGTGCTGGAGATCGGTGAGTTCGCCACGATCACCGTCGAGCTGAGCGTGCACGTGCGCGCCAGGCCCGCCCCGGGGTGGCTGGCCTGCCGTGTGTTCACCAAGCACGTCTCCGGCGGCCTGCACGAGGAGGACATGGAGATCTGGGACGGCACGGGCACACTGGTCGCCCAGTGCCGCCAGCTGGCCATGCTCCTGTAGCCGCCGTTCCCCGTTGTGGGACGGGGCCCCGTCACTCGCTCCGGCGGCTCGCGGAGCTCGCCGCCATGGCGGTGTGGGGACCCCTGTCCCTCACACCGTCCCGGGTGAACGCCGTGCCGGACGGTAACCGGTGAGCCAGGCGGCGGCGGTGGTGGCGACCAGGGTGGCGACAAGGGGACCCCAGGGAACCGCGGGCGGCCACTCGCCCCAGGCGTGCAGTGCCGCCGCCATCGCCACGCCGCCTCCGGTCAGGCCCAGGAGCGCGGCTGGGACGGTGAGGGCGAGCAGACGTGCCGCGACCATGCGGCGCACGAACCGGGGTGGTGCGCCCACCGCGGCCATAACCTCGTCATCACGGGCGTTCTCCGCGGCCGAGAGCGCCCCCGCGATGGCCGCGGTCCCCACCGCCGTGGCAGCGGCCAGGCCCGTGAACAGCCACAGCACGTAGGAGATCTCCGCTCCGTCGTAGCCGCTCTCGACGTGGAGGCTGGCATGTCCTCCCAGGTGACGTTGGGTGGCGGAGCGAGCTGCCTCGACCTGCTCGGGGGCGGGCGCGGTCTCCGTCACCAGCAGGGCGTCACGAACCGGGCCGCTCACCAGGCCGTGTTCGTCCAGGGTCCGCGGCCAGATCAGGGCATGGGGCAGGTGTGTCTGGACGTCGTCGGGGACCACGGACTCCGCCTCCAGTTCGACGGCCTCCCCAGAGGAGCTGCCGCCCGGCCGCAGGAGGACCCGTCCCGAGCTGTGTCGCAGTGCGCTGTCCGTCAGTACGACCCGGCCGTCCCGTAGGGCGCGAAAGGCCCGTTCTCGTTGGTCCTCCTCGGGGAAGCGGGCGAGGACCAGGCTCTCGTCGGCCACCGCGACGGACTGGACCGGTGTGATCCCCGCGGGCAGGTCACGCGAACACTCGTCATCGCCGCCGCCGGAGGAGAGCGCGCACCGCCATGCGTCGTTGTCCAGGACGAGGCGTACCGGGCCGTCGCCGATGGGCATCGCGGCGTAGCGGATCCGGACGACCTCAGCACCGCCCAACGCCTGGGTGACCGGGGACAGCGCGGCGTCGTCGGAGGGCAGTGGTCCACTCACCATGGCCTGGCCGTTGAGGAACGCGGGTACGTAGGTGCGGGCGTTGTGCCGGTCGGCGCTGTGGATGAGCACTCCGACCACGGAGGCGGCGGCCATGACCGCGCAGACCGCCACCGCCAGAGGCAGCGACCGCGACGGGCTGCGGGCGGGAGCGCGCAGCGCCACCCGGGCACGCACCGGAAGGCGTGCGGCGACCGCCGCCAGGGTGCGCAGCAGCAGTCCGCACGAGCCGAGCAGCCCGAGCGCGTAGGCGACGGCGCCCGCCCCGGCGAGCGGGACGGTTCCGGCGGCGGTGCCGCCGACCAGAGCTGCCAGTCCCGCTGCCGCGAGGAGGGGCCACGTCCACGTGCGGTGGCGGTGGGTCACCGGGCGTGGAGCGTCGCGCAGCACCGCGGCCGGGCCCCGCCGCGAGACCGACCACGCGGGCAGCCACGCGGCGACCAGCCCCGCCACCAGGGCCAGGAGTACGATCCAGGCGAGCTGGTCCGGGCGGATCACCGGCTTCCCCCAGGACAGGCCCACGATCCGCTCCCCCACCGGTTGGGCGACCAGCGCTCCCGCGACTCCCAGAGCCGTTCCGGCCAGGGCTCCGGTCGCGGCCACCAGCACGCCGTGGGTCAGTACCGTCAGACGCAACAGGGAGGGGCGGGCTCCGGCCGCGGACAGCAGTCCCATGTCCCGGCGGCGGCGCTGGGCGGAGAGGGTGAACACCGCCGTCGCCAGGAGCGCGACCTCACCCAGGCCCAACGCGGTGAACAGCAGCACCGCATGGTCGTCGTCACGTGTGGTGTCCTCAGCGGCTGGCGGTGCGCCCGGTGTGGGGCCCGGGGTGCGCGGGTCCACGGTGAAACCGAGTGGATCGAGTGACCGCACCAGTTCGGGTTCACGCATGTCCGGGGGCAGCCCCCCGATCAGCCATGGCCCGGTGCTCTCCGGCGAGGCGGTCAGCGCCGGATCCTGGGGCAGGCCCACGAGGAAGTCGCGATCATGGCTGCTGGGATCGACCACCACTCCGGTGACGGTGGCGGTGTGGCCCTCTCCCACGGTGACGCGGTCGCCGATCCCCGCACCCGTGCCGCGGCTGAGGTGCCGGCTCGCCAGCACCTCACCGCTTCGCTCGGGTACGCGCCCGTCGGTGACCTCCAGCAGACCGTGGGTCAGCGGGTCGGCCAGGTCCACCAGGACCACCGAGGTGGGAACCCGGCCGTGCGCCGTCTCCACCGGGAGCACGGAACTGGTGGCCGGAACGATTCTGGCTTCCTCGGGCAGGGCCTGACGCAGCCGGGTGGCGGAGGCCGTGTCCGTCTCCGAGTACACACGCGCCTGGGCCTCGCCCATGGCCGCCGTCCGCTCCTCCTCGGGGGTGGGGACGGCGGTGCTGTAGAGGATCTGCACCAACACGGCGACGGCCACCGGCAACCCGAGCAGTCCGGCCCCCAACAGGGCGCTCCTGCCGTCCTGCCTGACCATCCGCCACGCCAGGAGCAGACTGAGCGGCCTTTTCACCATGTCTCCCGGAGGATGCCCCGGCCTTGAGGCCGGGGAGGAATCCGGGCAGGCAGTCGGCACCTTTCCCGTTTTGCCTTACACATACTTCTCCTTGCTCTAACCTTTGCCGTATGCGGACGGCGTACAAGTGCCGGGCCTACCCGGACCCCGAACAAGCGGCCCAGCTGGGTCGCACGTTCGGGTGCGTGCGCCTGGTGTGGAACAAAACGCTCGCCGACCGCCACACCGCCTACCACCAGCACGGCCGCACGACCTCCTACAAACAGACCGACGCCGCGCTGACCCAGTGGAAGAAGACCGAAGACCTGGCGTTCTTGTCCGAGGTGTCCTCGGTGCCGTTGCAGCAGACCCTGCGCCACCAGCACAGCGCGTTCTCCCACTTCTTCGCTGGACGCGCCCGCTACCCCCGGTTCAAGACCCGGCAGGGCCGACAGTCGGCGCACTACACCCGGTCGGCGTCTCGCATCAAGGATGCACAGCTGTTCCTGGCTAAACAGCAGGCACCGCTTGAGGTGGCGTGGTCCTTCAACGACGTCGACCTCGCGTCGCTGGACCCGACCATGGTCATCGTTTCGCGTGAGGCGGACGGGCGCTGGTATGTGACCTTCGCCGTGGACACCGACGATCCTGACCCGGCACCGGACACTGGTTCTGAGGTGGGTGTGGATCTGGGGGTGAAGGACTTCGCGATCCTGTCCACGGGCGAGAAGATCGCCAACCCCCGCCACGTGGAGCGCAAGGCCCGCAACCTCAAGCGTTACCAGCGGCGCATGGCCCGCACCCAGCGCGGGTCGAACAACCGCCGTAAGGCCAAGCGCAGGGTCGCGGCCGCGCACCGCAAGGTCCGCCACGCCCGCGCTGACTTCCTGCACAAGACCACGACCCGCCTGGTGCGCGAGCACGACCTGATCGCGATCGAGGATCTGAACGTGCGGGGCCTGACCGTCTCCGCACGCGGCACCGTTGAGCGACCCGGTCAGCGGGTCCGTCAAAAGGCCGGGCTGAACTGGTCGGTTCTGGACGCTGGCTTTGGTGAGTTTCGCCGTCAGCTGGAGTACAAGGCCGTGCGTGCGGGTCGCACGTTGGTGGTGGTGGATCGGTGGTTTCCTTCCAGCAAGACCTGTTCTGCGTGCGGGTACCTGCTGGATCGGCTTTCGTTGGGCACCCGGGTATGGACGTGCCCTTCCTGTCGCACCCGGCATGATCGGGATCTCAACGCGGCCAAGAACGTCCTTGCGGCTGGTCGAGTCGCAGCCCGGGAAGCAGTCTCGGGTGATGCCTGGGGAGCTGGTGTGAGTCGGCAAGGGTCCTCCCTTCCGCTGTCGGCTGCGAAGCAGGAAACCGGGCCCGTGAGGGTCGCCGCGCGAGCGGCACCGGACCGTTAGGTTCGGTCGGAATCCCCCTCCTTTGAGGAGGGGGAGGAAGTCAAAGCACGCCTCCCCGAGCTGGAGCGAGTACGCCATCGCGCATCACCATCACCCGGTCGGCCAGCGCCGACCATTCCTGGTCATGGGTCCCCACCAACACACCAGCGCCGTGTTCACGCGCACGGGCGACCAGGGCCTCCCGGACCGCCCGCGACGACGCGGAGTCCAGCGCGCCGGTCGGCTCGTCGGCGACGACCAGTCGGCGGGGCCCGATCAGTGCGCGGGCGATCGCCACCCGCTGGCGTTGGCCGCCGGACATCTCCTCGGGATAACGGTCGGTCAGCTCGGCGACACCCAGCTCCTCCAGCGCCGCAAGCGTGTGTTGGCGCGCTCCACGAGTTCCCTGTAGTTCCAGTGGGAGCGCGACGTTCTCCTGAGCGGTGAGCACGCTCAGCAGGTTGTATTCCTGGAAGACGTATCCGATGCGGCGGCGTCGCAGGTCCGCACGGCGTTTGGCGCTGGTGCCGGTGACGTCTTCGCCGTCGACGCGCACCGTTCCCCGGGTGGGTTCCTGAAGGCATCCGGCGATCTGTAGGAGGCTGGATTTTCCTGCCCCGCTCTGGCCGTACACCACCACGACCTCCCCGCGTTCGATCCGCAGGGACGCTTCTCGGACGGCTACGACCCGGGCTTCGCCCGCACCGTACTCCCGGACCACTTCGTTCATTTCCAGAGCCGGTGCTGTGTTCTCGATGTGCACCTGTGCGCCAGTCATCGCCCTCGCCGCCGATTCCCTTGACCCGTACAGCGGCGGTTCGGGCGCGGTGGTGGGGCACTGGTGCACACCGAACGCCGCTGCACGGTACCTCGTCATTTCCGCCTGCGTTGTTCCCGCGCCCCAGGGATGCATTCAGTGGGAAACAGGGGGAACGCCATCAGTGTGATGGCGGTGATGTCACCGAACCTCGATAATCGCGGCTCGCGCGTCTCCGACCGTGCAGCTCACGGTGACGTTTCCGTCGCCGTTCTGCCAGTCCGAGTACCGGTCGGGCTGGAAGGCGCAGTCGGCGCGCAGACGCCACTCCTCTCCCAGCCTGCCGAAGCAGCTCGCGTAGGCGTCACCGTTGCTGACGCCCTTGTTGCAGTCGAGCGCCATAGCGCTGGCACTACCGGCGGCGGTGTTGGCCCAGGCCGGGGCGGCAGCGGCGGCCAGCCCCGCCACCAGAAAGACGATCACGGCCGGTTTTTTCAGGTTTTGGAACATTTACGCGCATTTCCCTTTCCCTGCTTCTTTCGTTGCGCCGGAAGCGTAAACAGGCCGCAAGGGTCAAGTCAATGGTTCGCGGATCAAGGAATAAGATAATATCGTGGGAGGTATTCTGGTGCGGGGCAGGAAATTTTTGGTCGAAACGCTGGTCGAATCCGGGCCGTCGGCCAAGCCGCCCGACGACCCGGCAGCCCTGCGCCCGGGTCAGACCACCGCGCGGAAGTGCGTGGTCAGGCGCTGGTCCTCGTCCAGGATGTGGAAGGCCACCCCCGGAGGCTGGTCGCGGTTGGCCGCGGGCTCGCCCTCCCAGGGCATGCGCAGCGTCCACGTCACACCGGGCGCCAGCAGCAGGGGCCGCCCGGCGAAGGTGGACGCCCCGCCGGTGTGGGCGTGCCCGACCAGGATCCCCGCCACCCGGGGGTGGGCCCGCAGCAGTCCGGCCAGGTCGTCGGCGTTGTCCAGCCGCATGGAGTCGGGCAGCGGGTGGTGGACCCGCACGGGCGGGTGGTGCAGGGCCAGCAGGGCGGGCCGGTCGTCGGGCAGGGCGCCCAGCGTCTCGTTGATCCACACCAGGGTGGCCGTGTCCAGGTGGCCGCCGTCCTCGCCCGGAACCGTCGAGTCGCAGGCCAGCACCGCCGCACCGCCCACCTCGTGCACCTGGTTGAACGGTGCGGCGGACGGCTCCTGGCCCAGCAGTGACCCGCGCATCCGCTCGCGGTCGTCGTGGTTTCCGGGGCAGACCAGCACCGGGAAGGGCAGGTCCAGCAGCTGGGCCGCCTCGCGGTACTCCTCGGCGCTGGCGTGGTCGGCGATGTCGCCGGTGACCAGGAGCGCGTCCGGCGCCTGGGCGAGGCCGCGCAGGTACTCCACGGTCCGGGCGGCGCGCCCGGTGGTGCGGTCGGTCCCGTCCAGGTGCAGGTCGCTGATGTGGGCGAGCAGGAGCGTCATGGCCGTCCTTCGTCGGTCGCGGGTGCGTCACGCCCTCCGGGACCGCGCGGACCTGCCGGTCCCGCCGCTGGGAGGGCGCACGGAACCCGTGTGGCCGGGAACCCCCTCGGCTCCCGCTCCGCGCCCGCCCCAGGCCGTTGACCGGCCGTTTCCCGTCGGGTGAGACGAGGCTATTGCGCACGCCGCGGGCGGGACAGGGTGGTTGTCCACCGCGATCGGCGGACACGGTCACGGGCGGGAACCGGGGCGACCACAACAATCTCTGTGTTCAAAACGACCAGAAGATTTACCGGCCGGCAAACCGTGGGTCATGCTCTCGAAACCGGTGCGGATGCGACCGGCGCCACGGAGCGGTGTAACGGCCGCCACGCTCCCGCCTCGGGCGGTCCGTCGGCCCGCGAGCGCCCGCCCGCACCGCGGACCGGCAGCAACGGAGAGAGCCACCCCATGAGCATCCAGCGCATTCTGCGCGTCGGCGGCGCGGTCGCCGCGGCCGTCGTCATCGGCGCCGCGGCGGTCAACGCCTCGTCGACCGGCGGTGACGGCGCCGAGGCCGTACGCAGCCGACTGACCACGATCGTGCCCGCCGCGCCCGGCGGCGGCTGGGACCTGGTGGGGCGCGAGGCGCAGAACGCCTTCCGCGAGGCCGGGATCGTCGCCAACAACCAGGTGGTCAACGTTCCCGGCGCGGGCGGCACCATCGGCCTGGCCCAGGCGGTCCGCCAGGAGGGCCGGGCCAACATGCTGATGGTGACCGGTACCGTCATGATCGGCAGCATCATCGTCAACAACTCCTCGCACGACCTCCAGGACGTCACCCCCATCGCCCGGCTGGCCGACGACTACGAGGTGGTCGTGGTCCCCGACGACTCCCCGTACCAGGACATGGGCGACCTGGCCGAGGCCTGGCGCGAGGATCCGGGCGGGATGGCGATCGGCGGCGGCTCCCTGGGCGGCACCGACCACCTGCTGGCCGGGCTGGTCGCCTCCGACGTCGGCGTCGACCCCCAGGACGTCAACTACATCGCCTTCTCCGGCGGCGGCGAGGCGCTGACCTCGCTGCTGTCGGGCAGCGTCGACGTCGGCATCAGCGGCTACAACGAGTTCAGCGACCAGATCGAGGCGGGCAACGTGCGCGCCTTGGGCGTCTCCGCGCACGAGCGCGTCGAGGGCATCGACGTCCCCACCCTGGCCGAGCAGGACATCGACGCGGTCCTGCCCAACTGGCGGGGGTTCGTGGCTCCGGCCGGCATCACCGAGGAGGAGCGGGCCGAGCTGACCGCGATCGTCACCGAGATGCACGACACCCCCGAGTGGACGCAGACCCTGGAGCGCAACCGCTGGGACGACACCTTCCAGACCGGCGAGGAGTTCGAGGAGTTCCTCGCCCTGGAGACCGAGCGCATCACCACCATCACCGAGGAACTGGGCCTGTCTTGAGTACCGACGCCACCACCCCCACCCGGGCGACGGAGCCCGCCGCCCCGCCGCCCCGCCCCTCCTGGTGGCGGGGCAGGTCCGAACTGCTGGTCGCCGCCCTGGTGCTGGGCATCGCCGGGTTCATCGCCGTGCAGACCGCCGCCATGCCGGTGCCGCCGGGCACCGAACCGCCCGGTCCGCGCTTCTTCCCCACCCTGGTCGCGATCTTCATGGGCGCCACGGGCATCGCCCTGGCCGTGCAGGTCGTCCTGCGTCCGGCCCGCACCGCCGACGCGCCGACCACCGGGGAGAACCCGGACGCCGCCACCGACGGGAGCGCCCCCTCCGGTGAGGAGGGGCCCGTCCGCATCGACTGGCGCTGCCTGGGGATCGTCGTCGCCTCGCTGACGGTGTTCATCCTGCTCCTCCAGCCGGTGGGCTGGCTGCTGTCCGCGGCGCTGCTGTTCTTCGGCGTCGCCTACGCCCTGGGCAGCCGCCGCTTCCTGTTCGACGCCGTGCTGTCGCTGGTGTTCTCCTCCGTCATCCAGCTCGCCTTCGTCGCCGGTCTGGGCCTGAACCTGCCGGCCGGAATCCTCGGGGGCATCTTCTAAATGGACGTTCTCAACAACCTCATGGCGGGGTTCGCCAACGCGCTGAGCCCCGAGTACCTCTTCCTGGCGCTGCTGGGCGTCATGCTCGGCACCGCGGTGGGCGTGGTGCCCGGCCTGGGCTCCTCCATGGCCGTCGCGCTCCTGCTCCCGGTCACCTTCCATCTCGACCCCACCGGCGCGTTCATCATGTTCGCCGGTGTCTACTACGGCGGGCTGTTCGGTGACTCCACCGCCGCCATCCTGATGAACACGCCGGGGCAGGCCTCGGCCATCGCCACCGCCATCGAGGGCCACAAGATGGCCAAGCGGGGGCGGGCACCGCAGGCGCTGGCCACGGCGGCGATCGGCGCGTTCATCGGCGCGATCGTGTCCACGGCGCTGGTGGCGTTCTTCTCCCCGGCCATCGTGCAGCTGGCGTTGCAGTTCGGCCCCGCCGAGTACTTCGCGCTCACCGTCTTCGCGTTCGTGGCCACCTCCGCGGTGGTCTCGCACTCGGCCGTGCGCGGCCTGATCGCCCTGGGCATCGGCCTGGCCATCTCGATGGTGGGCATCGACGGACTCAGCGGCGCCGAGCGCTTCACCCTGGGCGTACCCCAGCTCTTCGAGGGCTTCAGCATCATCACCGTGACCGTGGCGCTGCTGGCGATCGGCGAGGTGCTGCACGTGGCCGCCACCGCCCACGCGGGCGGCGGGGCCGACGGCGGCCTGCGGCGCAGCGCCACCCCCTGGCTGAGCCGCGCGGACCTGCGGCGCACCCTTCCGGCCTGGATGCGCGGAACCCTGTTCGGCCTGCCGTTCGGGTCCATCCCGGCCGGCGGCTCGGAGATCCCGACCTTCCTGGCCTTCGGCAGCGAGCGCAAGCTCGCCGCGCGGCGGGCCCGGCGCGGCAAGGGCGAGAACGAGTTCGGCAACGGCGCCATCGAGGGTGTGGCCGCCCCGGAGGCGGCCGCCAGCGCCACCGCCGGAACCGCGATGGGCACCTTGCTGGGTCTGGGCCTGCCCACGTCGGCGACCGCCGCGATCATGCTGGCCGCCTTCCAGCAGTACGGCATGCAGCCCGGTCCGCTGCTGTTCGAGCGCGACGGCGACCTGGTCTGGGCGCTGCTGGCCAGCCTGTTCATCGGCAGCGTCATGCTGCTCATCCTGAACCTGCCCTTCGCGCCGCTGTGGGCGAAGCTGCTGCTGGTCCCCAAGCCGTACATGTACGCCGGGATCGCCGTGTTCTCGTCCCTGGGCGTGTACGCGGCCGCGTCCTCCATGGTGGATCTGTGGCTGATGCTGATCCTGGGTCTGGTGGCTCTGATGATGCGCCGCTTCGACATCCCGCTGGCCCCGGTGCTGATCGCGGTCGTCCTCGGGCCGGTGGCCGAGACGGAGCTGCGCCGCGCCCTGGCTGTGGGGCAGGGCGAGGTGTCGGTTCTCGTGGACAGCGGGATCACCCTGGGGATCTACGGGCTGCTCCTGGCGATCGGCCTGATCGTGGCGGTCGGCCGACTGCGCGCCCGGCGGGCCGCGCGTAAGGACCACACCCCGGTGGAGGCGGGCCGCGGCTGACCCCGGCCCGGCCCCCTCGGGCGCGGCGGCACGGACCACTCCCCCGCGCCGCCGCGCCGTTTCTGTTCAGGCCCGTGCCCGGGCTGCCGCCGACCGGTGTCCTTCCGCGACCGGCCCCGGTCTCAGGGAGTCCCGTGGGTCGTGGCCGCGGGCTCGTCCCCCCGTGGGCGCACGCCCGTGATCGCGATGTCCAGCAGGCGGCTCGCCTGTGCGCCGTCGGGGTGGTCCTCGGTGGCGAGCGAGATGGCGCTGACGAGCGCGACCAGGTCCTCGGCGCGCACACCGGGGCGCACCGCCCGCGTCTGTCGGGCGCGGTGCAGGAGTTCGCCGGCCGCGGCGGTGATCATCGCCGCGCAGCCGTCGTCGCGCTCCAGCAGGTCGGCGTCGCGGCCGTCCCGCAGCAGCGAGGCGGCCAGGCCGCGGCTGGCCGCGGCGTAGGCGTTGAGGTTCCGCAGCCAGGCGAAGAGGGCGTCGCCCGGCTTGCGCGTGCGGGCGTGCTCCCGCGCCCTCGCGCAGAGCGCTTCGACCCGGTCGTGGAAGACCACCTCCAGCAGGCAGCGCCGGGAGGGGAAGTGCCGGTGCAGGGTCGCCGATCCCACTTCTGCCCGGCGGGCGATCTCCTCCAGTGAGGCGTCGGCGCCGTGGGCCGCGAACGCCTCCTCGGCCACGGCGACGATGCGTTCGTAGTTGCGCCGGGCGTCCGCACGCAAGGGCCTTCGCGTTGTGCTCTCGACCACCGTGACCTCCTGCGCTTGCTAAGTGGGGTGCCTCTCCGGTTATCTTAGCGGAACGAAGTGGGGGGCCACCCCACTTCCTTGTCGAGAGTCCGGGGAGAACGACCATGCGCGCTGTGCAGTACGAGCGATTCGGCCCGCCCGAGGTGCTGTGCGTCAACGAGGTGCCCACGCCGAGCCCGGGAGAGGGCGAGGTGCTCGTCGAGGTGCACGCCGCGAGCGTGGACGCGGGTGAGGTCGCCTTCCGCTCGGGCAGGATGCGCGGGATCACCCGCGCCCGGTTCCCCCGGGGCGTGGGCGTCGACTTCACGGGCCGCGTCGCGTCGGTGGGTGCCGGAGTGCGCACCTGGCGGGCCGGGGACGCGGTGTGGGGGCTCACCCCGCACTTCGCCTTCGGGGCCATCGCCGACTACGTCGTCGTCCCCGAACGGCGGCTCGCCAGCGCGCCCGGGAACCTCGGCCTCCTGGAGGCCGCCGCCCTTCCGGGGGCGGGCACCACCGCCCTGACCGCGCTGACGGACAAGGCCCGCCTCGCGCCCGGTGAACGGCTCCTGGTCCGCGGCGCCACCGGAGGTGTCGGCAGCGTCGCGGTGCAGCTGGGCAAGGCGCTCGGCGCCGAGGTCACCGCCCTCGCCGGGGCACGCAACCTCGACTGGATCCGAGGAATCGGCGCCGACGAGGCTCTGGACTACCGCACGACCCGGCCGCGGGACCTCGGCCGCTTCGACGTCATCGTCGACCTGGTCGGCACCGACCTCGGCGCCTACCAGACACGGTTGGACCGGCGCGGGCGCATGGTCGTGCTCGCCTTCGACCCGGACCGCGTCCTCAGGTCCCTGGTCGGCACCGGGCTCCGGGCAGCCGCGCGGCCCGGCCGGACCAAGCTCTTCAGCAACAACCCGTCGGCGGACCGCATCGCCGAACTCACCCGCTTCGCCGAGGAGGGGAAGATCCGTCCCCTGGTCGACACGGTCTTCCCGATGGCCGACGTCGCGGAGGCCCACCGCGGGCTGGAGGCGGGCGGCGTCCGCGGGAAGTACGTCATCGACGTGCGACGCCCGTAGCGGCTCCACGCGTGCTGCGGCGCCGCCGCAGCACGCCCTGCCGGGGCGAGAACAGGTAGGCCAGGGTGAAGGCCGCCGACTGGGCCAGCACGATCGCCCCGCCGGTGGACACGTTCAGGTGGAAGCTGAGGAACACCCCCGCCACGGCCGCCACCACGGCCACCGCCGCGGAGATGACCAGCATCCGCTCGAAGCGGTCGGTGAGCAGGTAGGCGGTCGCGCCGGGGACGATGACCATGGCCACGACCAGGATGATCCCCACCGCCTGGAGGGCCACCACCACCGTGACCGACAGCAGCCCCAGCAGCAGGGTCTCCAGCAGCCGGGGGTTGATGCCCACCGCGTGCGCGTGCACCGGGTCGAAGGCGTACAGGGTCAGGTCGCGGTGCTTGTACCAGACCACCGCCAGCACCACCCCGGCCAGGACGAGCACCTGCCAGATGTCGGTGTCCGACACCCCCAGCACGTTGCCGAACAGGATGTGCCCCAGGTCGGTCTGGCTGGGCACGCGCGAGACCAGGACCAGGCCCAGGGCGAACATGGCCGTGAAGACCACGCCGATGACGGCGTCCTCCTTGACCCGGGAGGTGCGGTTGACCACCCCGATCAGGGCGACCGACCCGGCGCCGAAGACCAGCGCGCCCACGGCGAAGGGCAGCCCGAACAGGTAGGACAGCACCACCCCGGGCAGGACGGCGTGGGAGACGGCGTCGCCCATCAGCGACCAGCCCACCAGCGTCATCCAGCACGACAGGACCGCGCACGCCACCCCGGCGACCACGCTGACCAGCAGGGCGCGCCGGACGAAGTCAAAGCCCAGGGGCACCGTGAACCACTCCGCGACCGCGGTCAGCGCGTCCATGCCGTTCCCTCCTCGTCGGTGTGGATCCCGAAGGCCTCCATGAGGGTCTCCGGGCGCAGGACCTCCTCGGGGGCGCCGTGCGCGACGACGCGGCGCTGGAGCAGCACCGCCTCGTCGCACAGGGCGGGCACCTGGGCCAGGTCGTGGGTGGACACCAGCAGGGTGTGGCCCTCGCCGCGCAGTTGCAGCAGCAGTTCGGTGATGCGTCCCTCCGAGCGCTTGTCGATCCCGGCGAAGGGCTCGTCGAGCAGGAGCACGTCGGCGCCCTGGGCGATGGCGCGGGCCACGAAGGCGCGTTTGCGCTGGCCGCCGGAGAGCGCGCCGATCTGGCGGTCGGCCAGGTCGCTCAGGTGGGTGCGGTCCAGGGCGTGCTCGACCGCCTCCCGGTCGGCGGGGCGGGGGCGTCGCCGCTGTCCCATGCGTCCGTAGCGGCCCATCATCACCACGTCGCGCACGCGTACCGGGAAGGCCCAGTCGACCTGCTCGGACTGGGGCACGTAGCCCACCAGCCCGCGGCGGCGGGCGGCGGCCCCGGTGTGCCCGAGGATCCGCACCCGGCCCCCGTCGGTGGGGACGAGGCCGAGCACGGTCTTGAACAGGGTGGACTTGCCCGACCCGTTGGTGCCCAGCAGGCCGCAGACACGGCCTGGGGCCACGGACAGGCTCACGCCGTCCAGCGCCAGGACGTCGCCGTAGCGGACGGTGGCTTCGGTGACCTCGATGGCGGCGTTCAACGCTCCTCCCCCCGCAGCCCGGCCACGATGGCCTCGGCGTCGTGGCGCAGCAGGTCCAGGTAGGTGGGGACGGGGCCGCCCTCCTCGGACAGGGAGTCGACGTAGAGGGTCCGGCCCATGGCGGCGCCGGTCTCGCGCGCCACCGAGCGCTGGGAGCCGTCGTTGACGGTGCTCTCGCAGAAGACGGCGGGGACCTGGTTGTCGCGGACGAACTCGGTGACGGCGGCGGTCTGCTGGGGGGTGCCCTGGGTCTCGGCGTTGACCGGCCACAGGTACATCTCGGTCAGCCCCGCGTCGCGCGCCAGGTAGGAGAAGGCGCCCTCGCAGGTGACCAGGGCCCGGGAGCTGTCGGGGACCCCGGCGAGTTCGGCCTCCAGGTAGTCGCCGACCTCACTGATCTCGTCCTTGTAGGCCTCGGCCGCCTCGGCGTAGACCTGCTCGCCCCCGGGGTCGAGTTCGGTGAGGGCGTCGCGGATGTTGTCGACGTAGACGGGGGCGTTGTCGGGGGACATCCAGGCGTGGGGGTTGGGCTGGCCCTCGTACTCCCCCGCGGAGATGGGGATGGTCTCGACGCCGTCGCTGAGCACGGCGGTGGGGGCCTGCACGCGTTCGGTGAACTGGCTGAACCAGGCCTCCAGGCCGAGCCCGTTCTCCAGGATCAGGTCGGCGTCCTGGCCGCGGACGAGGTCGTCGGGGGTGGGTTCGTAGCCGTGGATCTCGGCTCCGGGCCGGGTGAGGGAGGCGACCTCCACACGCCCGTCGGCGACGTTGCGTGCCATGTCCGCCAGAACGGTGAACGTGGTCAGGACCAGGAGCCGTCCGTCGTCGCGCTCCTGCCCGGCGGAGGAGGAGCAGGCGGTCAGGCCCAGGACAAGGGCGAGGGAGGCGGCGGGGAGCCTCGCCGACCAGGAATGTGAAGAAGCCTCATCTTGAAAGTTCGGCACGCCTAACTTTTTACCACAAGAGGGCCAAACTACACATCGCGGCGGGCACGTCGTGATTGCGGATCCGGGACCGGAGACCCGGATCCCGCGCCCTGGGCACCGCTGACCCACCCGTGCGGGTGAGCCGACACACGGGCGCGGCGGGCCCCGGAAACCGCGCTACCCAGACGGACGCCACGGACACGCGAACGCAGCGGGCCCTGCCAGAACCCGCGTCGGGCCGTCCGACCGATCGCTGACGAGGGCCCTGCTCAGCCCAGGTCGGCCAGGGCCGCCCGGGCCGCGGCCGTCCAGCGCGGCGCCCCGGCCCTGGCGGCCACGCGCAGGGCCAACCGGTAGTGCTCCGCGGCCCGCTCCCGGCGTCCGAGTACGCGGTCGAGGTCACCGAGCTGGTGCGCGACCGGTCCCAGGGTCAGCAGGCCGCTGCCCGCGCCGGCCAACTCCCCGGCGGCGGGTGAGAGCAGGCGGTGGGCGCGCTCCATCGCGGGGCGGTCGCCGACGGCGGTGGCGGCCCGGGCGGCCAGACAGGTCAAAGCCTCCCTGAGCAGGCCGGGCGGTGCGTCAGGCGGCGGGAGCGCGGAATCAGGGGAGGCCAGGGCGTCCGCCCAGGGAGCGTAGGGGCCCCAGTCCTGGCGCGGGTCCACCGGTGCGGGTTCGGCGTCCTGAAGGCGCAGGCACAGCAGCGCCAGGGGCAGGACGCCCTGCTCCACCCCCGGCATGCCGGTGTCGGCGAGCCGTACGCTCGCGGCCCGGTAGGCGGCCTCGGCCTCCTCGGCGGACCCCCGCACGGCCGTGCGCAGCGCCTCGTACCACCGGGTGAACACCCCCACCAGCGGAATCCCGTGGCGCGAGCCCAGCCGGTCGGCGCTGACCGCGTGGGCGTCGGCGGCGCCGAAGTCGGCGAGCGCGGAGTACGCCTGGACCAGGACGAGGTGGCCGAGCACCTCGAAGGTCACCAGGCCGTGCCGGGAAGCCAGATCGACCAGCTCCGCACCGATCTCCACGCGGCGCGGGGCCCGCCCGGCGCCCTGGAAGGACTGCATGAAGCGGGCGTTGAGCGCCAGGCACAGCAGAGCCGGGTCGCCGAGCCCGCGGGCGGTCTCCTCGGCCTGGCGGGCAGCGTCCGGGCCCCGGACGGTGGCGGCGCCGCGCAGTTCCAGGGCCAGGGCGCACAGAAGGCGGGCCCGCTGCTCCCGGCGGTCCTCGGGCAGAGCGGCCAGGGTGCGCTCGGCTGCTCCGGCGACCTGGCGGGCCAGCGCCTCGTCGTCGTTGCGCGGCCACAGGGCGGGCACGTCGAAGGCGGTGATGACCTGTGCCGTCAGCTCCACGTCGCCCAGTTCCTCGGCCGCGGCGACCGCCCGGGCGCGGTGGCGGCGGGCCTCCTCCAGACGGCCGGTGACGGCCAGCGCCCGCACCATGCCCGTGACCGCCTCCAGGCGTTCACGGACCCGCTCCTGACCGGAGCGGTCGTGGGCGGCGACGGCCTCCCGCCACAGCCGGGCCGCCTCGTGCGGAGCGAAGCGCTCCTCTGCCCGCAGCGCGGCGGCGCGCGCGTGGTGTGCGGCCCGGGCGGCCGTGGCGCGGGTGCCCGCACGACCGAAGTGGTGGGCGAGCACGTCGGCCCGGTCGGGGTGCAGCGCCTCGACGGCCTCGGCCACCGCCGTGTGCCAGTGCGCCCGGCGCGGTCGGGAGAGGTCCTGGTAGAGGGTGTCGCGCACCAGCACGTGCGCGAAACGCAGGCCGGGGGCGCCGTCGGGCTCGTCCGGTTCCGCGCGGTCGGTGAGGAAGCCCGCCTCCAGCGCCTCGTCCAGGGCGTCGAGCAGGGCGTCCCCGCCCGGGGACAGGGCCGACAGGACGTCGGGGTCGATGTCGCGGCCGATCACGGCGGCCTGCCGCAGCAGGGTCTGGGCCCCGGGCGTCAGGGAGCCCAGGCGGTGGCGGATGACGTCGCGCACTCCGGCGGGGACCGCGTCGAGTGCGGTGCCGTCCCCGTCGGACAGCAGTCGGGCCAGCTCACGGACGAAGAAGGGGTTGCCGCCGCTGCGCCGGTGGACGGTACGCAGGGCCCGCCCGCCGACGTCGTGGCCGACCAGGGCCCGGACGAGTGCGTCGGTCGCGTCCTCGCTCAGCCCGCCCAGGTAGGCACGGGCCGGTTCGCCGGGGGCGAGCCGGGCCAGGGCCGCGGTCAGCGCGGGGAGGACCTCGCCGGTCCGGTAGGTCCCCACGAGCAGCACCGGACCGGGGAGCGGTTCGGCGGCCAGGAAGGTGAACAGTTCCAGGGTCTCCTCCGCCGCCCGGTGCAGGTCGTCGAAGACCAGGAGGACGGGGCCGCGCCGCGAGGCCGAGGCGAGGAGGCGGGCGGCCTGGCGCAGGACGCCGAACCGGGTCGCCGCGGGGTCCGGGGTGGTACCTCCGGGCGCTGCGGGGTCTGTCCCCGTGGAGTTCGGGGCGCTGGGCCCGGTGGGACCTGTGACGGGTGTTGAGACAGCGGTGTCGTCGTCCCGGCCAAGGCCAGTGGTGCCCTCATGGACCGCGGTGTGCGTGGTGCCCGTGGTGTCCCGGTCGGTGTCCGCGGTCGCCGCCAGCACGGCGGCGATCTGCGTCCAGGGCCAGGCGGCGGGCGCACCCTCGTGCTCGGGACCGCGCCCCCAGGCCGTGGTCCACCCGCGCCCGGCCAGCCGCCGCGCGAGCTCCTCGGCCAGGGCCGACTTGCCCGCCCCGGCGTCACCGGAGACCAGCGCGACCCGGGCCGGAGCGTGCGGCGCGGCGGAGGCGGCGGCACCCTCCAGCAGCTCCAACTCCCGGTTTCGGCCCACGAGGGGCCGCCGGACGCGTTCGGGCGCGGCCTCTGCCCGCGACGGAACCGCGGTGACGGTCGCACGCGGGGTGAGGTGGGGCGCCTGGGCCAGGACGTCGGCCTCCAGCCGCCGCAGCTCGGGGCCGGGATCCACCCCCAACTCGTCCGCCAGGGTCCGGCGGGCCCGGCGCAGCGCGGCCAGCGCGTCGCCCTGACGGCCCGAGCGGTACAGGGCCAGCGCCCACTGCCGCCAGGCGTTCTCGCGCAGGGGGTGGGCCAGGGCGTGCGCCTCCAGGGCGGACACGGCGTCGCCCGCCCGCCCCAGCGCCAGGAGCGCCTCGGCGTGCCGCTCCACCGCCAGCAGCCGCAGCCCCTCCAGCCGGTCGGCCTCGGCGCGCGCCCAGGGGTAGGCGGTGAACTCGGCGTAGGCGGGTCCCCGCCACAGCGCCAGCGTCCCCTCCAGATCGTCCAGCGCCTCTCCGGGCCGGTCCTCGGCGAGCAGCGCGCCGCCACGGGTCACGGCCGCGCCGAAGCGGCGGGCGTCGACCGCCTCGGGGCGGGTCCGCAGCGCGTAGCCCGGTGGCGCGGTCACCAGCAGCCGGGCGGGCCGCCGCGCGGGCCGGTCCGGCTCCAGGGACCGGCGCAGCGCGGAGACGAAGGTGCGCACCGCCGCCACGGAGCCCTCGGTGGGCGCCTCCCACAGGTCGTCCACGAGGCGGTCGACGGGCACGGCACGGCCCTCGGCGACCAGGAGCCGGGCCAGGACCGCGCGGTGCCGCGGCCCCTTGAGGGCGAGCGGCCCGTGCGCGCCGACGGCCTCCAGGGGGCCCAGCACGCGGAAGAACACCGCCGTCGCCTCCGTCGCCTCCCCCGTCATGGCAGCAAACCTATCCGGCCGTCCGCACCGGCCGGGGCCGCCGACGCCCCTGCTCAGCCGTTGCTCATCGGCTGCTCATCAGCGCCCGGCAGGCTCGTGGACGACCGAGTTCCCCGGCGACCGCCGGGGATCCGACTTCGACCCACCGGAGGACACCACCGTGGAACCGAGGATCCAGGGATTCGACTACCAGCGCGTGCCCGTCGCCGAGGGCGTGGCGCTCAACGCCGCCGTCGGCGGGTCGGGCAGCCCCCTCGTGCTGCTGCACGGCTTTCCCCAGACCCACCTGATGTGGCGCCACGTCGCGGCCGACCTGGCCGCCGACCACACCGTCATCTGCCCGGACCTGCGCGGCTACGGCGACAGCGACAAACCCGCCGACACCGACGGGAACGCCTACGCCAAGCGCACGATGGCCGCCGACGTCGTCGCCCTGGCCCGCGCCCTGGGCCACGAACGCTTCGCCCTGGCGGGCCACGACCGGGGCGCCCTGGTCGCGATCCGCGCCGGGCTGGACCACCCCGACGCCGTCACCCACCTGGCCTCACTCGACGTGCTGCCGACCCTGGACATGTGGGAGGTGATGCGCGGGGCCTCGGCCGCGGTGGGCTTCCACCTGTACCTCATGGCACAGCCGCCCGGCCTGCCCGAGCAGCTGATCGGCGCCAGCCCGGACGCGTTCTTCGGGCACTTCCTGGACATCTGGACGCGCGACCCCGAGGCGATCCCCGCCGAGGTGCGCGCCGCCTATCTGAGAGCCTCCCGCGAGGCCGTGACCTCGATCGTGGCCGACTACCGGGCCTCGGCCGGGATCGACGTCGAGCACGACGAGGCCGACCGCGCGGCCGGTCGGCGCCTGGCCATGCCGGTGTCGGTGCTCCAGCAGGACTGGGGTGCGGCGCTGGGCTACGACGCCGCCGCGGTGTGGCGGGCCTGGGCACCCGACCTGCACCACAGCACGGTGACCTGCGGTCACTTCATGGCCGAGGAGGCCCCGGCCGAGGTGGTCGGAGCGCTGCGCGACCTCCTGGCGCGGTAGGCGGGTCACGGGGCGGCGACGCGCGTCTGGGTGCTACACCGCGGCCCGCGGAGCCAGCGACCCGGGGGGAGGGAAACCACTCGGCGCGGTCGCGCGCGGTGTACATGCTCCAGTAGTGCTCGGCGAGGTCGTCGGGGAAGGCGACCGCCTCGACGCCCTCGATGCCGAGTTCTTCGACGAGGGCGTCGAGGCGGTCCTTGCGGCGGGCCACCAGGGCGACCCGGAAACCCTCGCGCCCGACGCCTGGCGCCGCGGACTCGCCTTCGTGCTCGACGGACTGCGCGCGGACGCCGCAAGGGGTCCGCAATGGGGCCGCCTCCCGGAGCCCCGCTGCCCCCGCTGCCCCCGCAACAGGTGTACGACGTCATGGGCAGGCTCACCGGCACGCCCTGAGCGGGGCGCGAGCGGGAGGTGCTGGAGCGCAAACCCGCCGACCTGGGCTGACCGTTCCACTCCCCCGGAGAGCGCCGCGCCACGGCCTCCCCGACTCCGGTCCTCCGACGGACCGGGCTGACCAGGGGCGGCGCTCCGGCGGGGTCGGAGCACCGTCGTACCTCAGTACCATGGTCGCTCGGCGCGCATGGAGAACCCGCTGTCCCTGCGGGCTTTTCGACGTCCACGGGGCCGCGACGGCCCGCACCGCAAGGGAGTCCGATGGGGGCCGAGCCGCACCGCGCACTGCGTGGCCGTTACCAGCTGCTGGCCGAGATCGGCCGGGGCGGAATGGGCCGGGTCTGGCGGGCCCACGACACCGAGCTCAACCGCACCGTCGCGGTCAAGGAGATCCTCCTGGGCCCGGGCCTGGACGACCACGAGCGCGACCGGATGGCCGCCAGGGCCCGGCGCGAGGCGCAGGCCACCGCGATGGGCGGACACCCCAACATCGTCACCGTGCACGACATCGTCCAGGACGACGGCCGCCCGTGGATCGTCATGGAGTTCCTCAGCGGGCGCTCCCTGCACGCGCTGGTCCGCCAGGAGGGCCCGCGCGGCGCCCGTGTGACCGCCCAGTGGGGACTCGCTCTGCTCAGCGCGCTGACCACCGCGCACGGGCAGGGGATCACGCACCGCGACGTCAAACCTGAGAACGTCATGGTCACCGACACCGGACGGGTGGTGCTCACCGACTTCGGCATCGCCACCATCGCCGACACCTCCTCCGTCACCCAGACGGCCGGGGTGATGGGCTCCCCCGCCTACCTGGCCCCCGAGCGGCTGGCGATGAGCCCGGCGACCCCTGCGAGCGACCTGTGGTCGCTGGGCGCGACCCTGTACCACGCGGCCACCGGCACCTCCCCCTTCCGCCGCGAGGGCATCCCCGCGACGCTGCACGCCGTGACCTCCGAGGAGCCGCCCGACGTCCTGGGGCGGGGTCCGCTGGCCCAGGCGGTGCGGGGCCTGCTGGTGAAGGACCCGGCCGGGCGGATCGACGCCGACCGCTGCCGGGCGCTGCTGACCGCGGAGGGGGGCACCGCCGCCGCGGCCTTCACGGCGCCCTCGGCCACGACCGTGTCCGTGCCGACTCGGCCGGGAACCGCTCCCACACGCGAGGTCCTCCCGGGGCCGGTGCCCGTGCGGCCCGGGATCCCGGGGCCGGTTCCGCGGGCCCCCGCGGCGCTCCCGCCCCAGACGACGGTCACGACGGCGCCGGGGCCGCAGCGGGGCGGGCGGCTGTCCTGGCCGATGGTGGTGCTCACCCTGGGCCTGGCCTCGCTGGTGGCGGTGGCGGCGCTGGTGGTGGTGCTCGACCCGTGGGGCTCCGACACCAGTGTCGCGGCCTCCGGGGCGGGGACCGGGGACTCGGGCTCCGAGGAGCCCTCCGACCCCGGCGCCGGCGAGCAGGAGACCGGGGACAGGGACGAGGAGAGCGCCACCGAGGAGACCGGCGCGCCCCAGGAGGGCGGCGCCGACGGCGACCCCGTGCCCGGGACGACCTGGACCGAGGACCCCGAGGGCTTCGGCCTGCGGACCCCTGAGGGCTGGATCCGCCGGGTGGACGGCAGCAGCGTCTTCTACGAGTCCCCCGCCGACGCCAGCTACCTCCAGATCGACATGGCCCAGCACCCCACCGACGACGAGTACCAGCACGTCCTGGACCAGGAGCAGGGCGTGTACGACTCGGGGCGGCTGCCGGGCTACGAGCGGGTGCGGATCGCGGACGTCACCGGTGACACCGGCTTCCACTCGGCCGCCGAGTGGGAGTTCACCTGGCAGGACGAGGCCGGCGAGACGCGCCGCGTGCTGACCCGCAACATCGCGGCGGCGCCCGGGGTGTACTACACGCTGGCCTGGGCCTCCACCGACGCCTCGTGGGCCGCCCAGGACGCCCAGCGCACCGCCGCCCTGGAGTCCTTCGTTCCGGCCTGACCCCGCTCCGGTCCGAACCGCTCCGGCCTGACCCGCACCGCCGCCCTCGTCCGCGCCGCCGTCCGGGGGACCAGCGCCGTGGCGCCGGGCGGTGTGTCCCGCGCCACGGCCGCGTTCAGCTGTCCAGGTAGCGCAGCACCGCCAGCACCCGGCGGCTGTAGCCGGAGGTGTACCCCAGCCCCAGCTTGTCGAAGATCGCGTTGACGTGCTTCTCCACCGCGCTCAGCGACACGTACAGCCGCTCGGCGATCGAGGCGTTGCTCAGCCCCTGCGCCATGTGCTCCAGGACGTCGCGCTCGCGCGGGGTGAGCCGGGACAGCGGGTCGGTGTGGGTGGTGCGCGCCAGCAGCTGGCGCACCACCTCCGGATCGAAGGCCGCCCCGCCCTCGCGCACCCGCTCCAGGGCCTCCAGGAACTCCCCCACCTCCGACACCCGGTCCTTGAGCAGGTAGCCGACCCTGCCCGAGGCCCCGGCCAGCAGTTCGGCGGCGTAGCGCTGCTCCACGTACTGCGACAGCACGAGCACCGCGACCCCCTCGTGCTCGGCGCGGATGCGCAGCGCCGCCCGCAGCCCCTCGTCGGTGTGGGTGGGCGGCATCCGCACGTCCACCACGGCGGCGTCGGGCGCGTGCTCGGCGACCGCGGTCATCAGCGCGTCGGCGTCGCCGACCGCCGCCGCCACCTCGTGCCCTTCCTCCTCCAACAACCGCACCAGGCCCTCCCTGAGCAGGACCGAGTCGTCAGCGATCACCAGGCGCATGGGGGCTCCGTATCGTGGTCAGGGGCAGCACGGCGCGTACCGTGGTCGGGCCGCCCCGGGGACTGTGTACCGCCAGTGTGCCGTCCAGGGCCCGCACCCGCCTGGCCAGGCCGGTCAGTCCGCCGCCCTCGGGGTCGGCGCCGCCGCGCCCGTCGTCGAGCACCCGCAGGTCCAGGGCGCCGTCGGCGTCGTCCAGGTGCACGATCACCGCCTCGGCCCCGGCGTGCTTGACGGCGTTGGTGATGGCCTCGCGCGCCACGAAGTACACCGCCGTGGCCAGTTCGCGGGGCGGCGGGGATGACAGGTTCGCGCGCACCTCCACCGGCAGCGGGCTGCGTTCGGCCACCTCGGTCAGTGCCGACTCCAGGCCCAGGGTGTCCAGAGCGGTGGGATAGACCCGCCAGGCCACCTCCCGCAGCTCGTCCAGCAGAACCCGCGTCTCGGTGTGCGCCTGGCGGACCAGCCGTGCCGCGCGTTCGGGGTCGTGGCCGCGCTGGACCCGCCCCAGCAGCATGGCCAGCGCCACCACGCGCTGCTGGACCCCGTCGTGCAGGTCGCGTTCGATGCGCCGCCGCTCCTCGTCCACCGCCCGCACGATGCCCGACCGGGTGGAGGTCAGCTCGTCGATGCGCCGGTGCAGCAGGTCCTCGTCGCTGGGGCCCACCAGGCGACGGGCCAGGGCGCGGTCGGCGGCCGAGGCCAGCGCCACCACCAGCCACGTCGCCGCCAGGACGAGCAGACCCATGAGCAGGCCCATGTTGACGCTGGAGACGTACATCCTCGCACCGGGCACCAGCACGGGAATGTTGGTGCCGCTTCCGGTGAACAGCTCCAGTGCGGCCCCGCCGGCGAAGACCGCCACCAGCAGCAGCGCCGTGGGCACCAGGTAGCCGCACACCAGCGCCACCGGAAGGCGCAGCAGCAGATAGGCCACGCGCGGAGCGGCTTCGGGCCCCGGGTGGACGGTGCCGGCCCCTGTCCACCGGGCCAGGCGTGCCAGGTCCGCGTCGCCCAGGCGCACCGCCCACCGGGTCACCGCGCCCCGGAAACGGTGCCGGGCCGGAGGGGTCAGGAGCGGGGCGAACACCAGCGCCACGGCCGCCGCGAGGACCCAGACCAGCGTGAGCACGGCTGTGCACAGTCCCAACAGGGTGCCCGCCAGCTCGCGTCCGGCCCGTGCCAGCGGCGCGGCCGCCGCCCGCGCCCAGGCGTGGGGGCCGCCCCCGGCCCCGGCCCACTCGGGCATCCGCCACTCCCCCCCTCTTCCTGTCCGACCGTCCGTACCCGCCGCTTCACGCGTCCCGGAGCCGGAGCACCAGGGCACCCGCCGCCAGGCTCGCCGCGGTCCAGCACACGAGCACCGCGCCGCCCGCGGCGGGCGTGAGCGCGTGGTCGAACCGCCCGATCACGAAGGCGCTGTCCACGAACGAGATCCCGGCGAGGAACGGCATGCGTCCGGCGAGGTAGACGCCCACCTCACTGCCCAGCAGCAACAACATCACCGGCAGGCCCAGAATCAGCATGAACACCGTGGTCAGCGCCGCCGCGGCCGACCGCAGCGCGGCACCGACCCCCACGGTGAGCACGGCCACGGCGGTCAGGTACACGGCCATGCGTACCACGTCCGCGGCGGCCTGCCCCGGGTCCAGGGTGCCGTACCCCTCCAGGTAGGGGTGCCGCATCACCAGGTGCGCCAGAAGCGTACCGGCGGTGGCCATCACGAGGGCGGCCGCGAACACGGTGGCGGCCACGGACAGGGCCTTCGCCGCGAGCACGCGTGTCCGCACCGGGACCGCCTGGAGGGTGGGGTGGATGGAGCGGGAGGAGTACTCGGAGGTGATGGCCGGCAGCGCCACGGCGATGACGGCGAACTGCACGACCCACATGGTGGCGTAGGCCGCCATCTCCGAGGCCGGGACCTCGGCGGTCGGCACGTGCCCGTTCTGCATGTTGCTGACGGTCGAGAGCGCCGCGCCCGGCGCCACCAGGGCCATCAGCAGCAGGGCTGCGGCCAGGCCCCACCAGGTGGAGCGCACCGAGCGGAGCTTGACCCACTCGGCGGAGGCGGCCGCCGCCAGGTCGGACAGGGCTCGCGCCGGGCCCGGGGCTCGGTCGGCGGCGGGGGTCGGGGGTGCCCCGGTCTCGGTGGAGGTCGTCACGGTCGGCTCCTGTTCGCGGTGGTGTACTGCACGCTGTCGGCGGTCAGCTCCCGGTAGGCCTGTTCCAGGGACGCGTCGCGCGTGCTCAGCCGGTGCAGGGCCACCCCCGCCCGGTGGGCCAGTTCCCCGACGCGTTCGACGGGCACGCCGGTGACCACCAGTTCACCCGGGCCGGTGCGCTCCACCCCGGCCCCCTCCGCCTCCAACGCGGTGACAAGGTCCTCCGGGTGGGGCGCGCGCACCAGCACGGCCGTCCACGCGCTGTTGCCCAGCACCTCGGCCAGGGGCGCGTCGGTGATGAGCCGACCCCGACCGAGTACCACCAGGTGGTCGGCGGTCAGTTGCATCTCGCTCATCAGGTGGCTGGAGACGAACACGGTGCGCCCCTCGTCCGCCAGGGAGCGCATCAGGTCGCGGATCCAGCGCACGCCGTCGGGGTCCAGACCGTTGACGGGCTCGTCGAACAGCAGCAGGCCCGGGTCGCCCAGCAGGGCGGCGGCGATGCCCAGGCGCTGGCTCATGCCCAGGGAGAAGGCCCCCGCGCGCCTGCGCGCCACCTCGGCCAGCCCCACGGCCTCCAGGACCTCGTCCACGCGGCGGTCGGGGATGCGGTGGGTGCGGGCCAGCCCCAGCAGGTGGGAGCGGGCGCTGCGTCCGGGGTGCACGGCGCGGGCGTCCAGGACGGCGCCCACGTGGTGCAGGGGCCGCTCCAGCTTCCGGTAGGGACGGCCCCCGACCAGAGCATGTCCGGCGGTGGGCCGGTCCAGGCCCAGCACCATCCGCATCGTCGTGGTCTTGCCCGCGCCGTTGGGACCCAGGAAGCCGGTCACCCGGCCCGGGCGCACCTCCAGGTCCAGCGAGTCCACGGCGAGGGTCTCCCCGTAGCGCTTGGTCAGTCCCCGCAGGGTGATCATGTGCTGTCCTCGTCTCGTCGTTCGTGCGGCGTGACCACGCTAGGAACCGGGGCCCCGGCCGGGCCATGGGGCGGACCGCCAGGTCGGGTGCGGTGTGCGCCCTGGCAGGGGTGGGGTTTTCCTCAGGGTGGGGGCGGGGACGAGCCGTCGGCGCCGGGTCGGTGGGGCCGTTTCGTCCCCGAGGGCGCCCGGTCCCGGATAGCCTCGGTCCGTTCCCCGTTTTCAGGAGGTGCGCGGTGTCCCGGACCTGGACCGCGATCGACTTCGAGACCGCCAACCACGACCGCGGCAGCGCGTGCGCGGTCGGCCTGGTGCGGGTGCGCGACGGCGCGGTCGTGGACCGGTACACCACGCTGATCCGGCCGCCGAGGCAGGTGGACTTCTTCTCCCGTCACAACATCGCCGTGCACGGCATCACCGCGGCCGACGTCGCCGACGCCCCCTCCTGGGAACAGGTGCACGCGCGCATCGTGGAGTTCGCCGACGGCAGCCCCCTGGTGGCGCACAACGCCGCCTTCGACATGGGGGTGCTGCGCCAGGCCTGCGGGCACACCGGACTGTCCCACCCGGCGTGGGAGTACGCGTGCACGCTGGCGCTGTCCCGGCGCACCTGGGGCGGGCTGCCCGACCACAAGCTGCCGACCGTGTGCGCCCACATCGGGTACCGGGTGACGCACCACCACCGCGCCGACGCCGACGCCGAGGCCGCCGCGCGCATCGTGATCGCCGCCATGGAGCGCTACGGCGCCCCGTCACTGGCCGACCTGGCCCGCGCCGCGCGGATGGACCTGCGCCGGGTGGAGGCCTCGGCCGGGAGCGCGGTGTCCGCCCCGGTCCCGGCCGCCGCCGTGCCCGCGCCCGCCCTGTTCGCCGTGCCTGCCGTTGCGCCCGCCGCGCCCGAGGACCGGTTCGGCCGGTGGCAGCGCGACGCCCAGACGCCGCTGCCCGAGCCCTCTCCGGACGCGGACCCCACCGGGCCGCTGTACGGGCGCACCGTGTGCGTCTCCGGGGACCTGGAGTCCATGGACAAGCCCGAGGTGTGGCGGCGCGTGGCCGAGGCGGGCGGGCGGCCCGCCAAGAACGTCACCAAGAAGACCGACGTGCTCGTCCTCGGGGGCCACGGCGGCCCCGGCAAGACCGCCAAGCACCTGCGGGCCGAGACCTATCGCGCGCGCGGCCAGCGCATCGACCTGGTCACCGAGGCCGAACTGCTGGCCCTGCTGGGGATGACCACCCACCTCTGACCGGCGCGCGCTTCCCGCTTCCGCACCGGAAAAAGAGGACCGGCCCCGCCGGTACCGCGCACGGGGCCGCCCGCGCCCCGAGACGGACGCGGGCGGCCCCGTGGCGGTCGGTCAGCCCCTCTCGTTCGGCGACGTGGGAAAGCGCAGGATCGCGCCGTTCTCCGCACTGGTGTGACCGTGGTCGAGTACCTCGCCGAAACCGGCGTCGGCCGCCATCGCCGAACGCAGCATCAGCGCGCTGGCCGGGGCCCGGAACGCCGAGTCGGGGTCGTCCAGGTCCGCCGGGTCCTTCGACACCAGCACCGGCTCGCCGGGCGAGCCCCACAGCTCGGGTTCGCCGTCGCGGTCGGCGCCCAGCAGCAGGGTGCGCACCCGCGCCTCCGACAGCATCGGCAGGGTGGGCTCGGTTCCGCGCACCGCCTGGTCGTTGGCGAGCTTCTGGTGGTAGTCGGCGATGATGTCGTCGTGGCCGTCGATGACGAAGTCGCGCAGCGCCTCCGCCGCGGCCTCGTGCAGGCGCTCCTCGGCGTCGGGGCCGCCCCGCCCGCCGGGCACCAGCCTGATCGGGATGCTCAGCTTGCGCTCGCCCAGGTTGTCGCGCAGGTAGGCGATGGCCTCCTCGTCACCGCCGACGAAGATGATCCCGGCGTCCACCTCGGCGACGGCCTCGCGCACCTGCTGGGCGATCCGGGCGGTGTTCTCCCGCCAGGTCTCCATGGGGTAGTGCTTGCCGTCGAAGCGGCCGTTGTACCCGCTCAGGACGCCGGGCCCGCCGCGGCCCATCGGGTCGATGTTGCGCAGGTCGGCGCCGGCGAAGTCCTTCTCGGAGGCCGGTCCGCTGGAGGGATGGCCGGTGTAGGAGAACACCTTGGCGTTGACCCGGTCCAGCGCCACCAGGACGTAGGGCAGGTAGCGCCCCCGGTCGACGACCACGGGAAGGGGATCGGGAACCGGCATGCGCAGGACGCGGCTCTGCGCGGGCGGTTCGGAGAGCGTGTACGCGCCGAGCAGACGTCCCTCGGAGGCGAACAGGGAGTGGCCGTGGTTGCCGAAGGCCCGGGAGGAGCCGTCCCTGACCGCCTGTTCCAACACGTCGAGGGTGGCCTTGTCGGTGCCCAGCGAGGAGAGCTCGTCCCGCAGGTGGCGCCAGCGCAGTTCGAGTTCCTTGCCGGCGTCGGTCCTGTCGCGGCTGGTGTCCAGGTGCACCGAGGCGACCGGAGCGTCGCTCTCGTACAGAGGTCGCAGAAAACCCAGGTCCATGTGTCCGCGGGGCGTGTGTCCCCGCCCCGCCCACCTCCTTCTCGGGGTCGGTCTGCGGGCCATCCTCGGGCCCATGATGCTTGCTTCGGGGCACGCCACGTCGGCGCAGACGCGCTTCTTGCCCAAGGATTTCCTGTCCTTGGACGGGCCCCTACCCGAAGGACCGGAAGACATGAGTGAACAGGCATGGGTGAACGCACAGGAGAGGGTCCCCAACTGTCGGGTGCGGAGGGGACGCGCCTCCCTAGCGTGGGTGACGCCAAGAAGGAGGAGGGCACCATGCTGGACCGGCTCAACCGGGCCTTGGAGAAGGTCGAGGAGGACACCGGAACGCCGGTGGACGTGGCGGAGATGGCGCGGATCGCGCTCACCTCCGAGCACCACCTGCGTCGCCTGTTCTCGGTACTGGCGGGGATGCCCCTGTCAGAGTACGTGCGCCGGCGCAGGCTCACCCTCGCGGGGGCCGAGGTGCTCGGGGGCGGCGAGAGCCTGCTCGACATCGCGGTGCGCCACGGTTACGGGTCGGCCGAGGCCTTCGCCCGGGCGTTTCGCGCCATGCACGGCGTGGGGCCGGGCGAGGCCCGCAGGACCGGCGCGGTGCTCGCCTCCCAACCGCGGATGTCCTTCCGCCTGACCGTAGAAGGGAGCACCACCATGCGCTACCGGATCGTGGACAAGGAGGCCTTCCGCCTCGTGGGTCCCAAGGCACGGATACCGATCATCCACGAGGGCCGCAACCACGTCATGGAGGAGTTCGTCAGGAACCTGGACAAGGAGGTTCGAGCGCGCGTCGCGGAGCTTTCCGACCAGGAACCACGCGGTGTCCTGGGTGTCACCGCCGCCCTGTCCCCCGATCGTGGGGAGGGAAGTCAGATCGACTACTACGAGGCCGCGGCGACCTCCGCGCAGGGCGCGGAGGGCATGGAGACACTGGAGGTGCCGAGCGGTACCTGGGTGGTCTTTCCGAAGTCGGTGCCCGTGGCGGAGTGCCCCGAGGGGTTGCAGCACATGTGGGCGGACGCCTTCGGCCAGTGGTTCCCCGCCAACACGGCCTACCGGGCCACCGAGGGGCCGGAGATCCTGCGGGTCTCCTACACCGAGGACGGCGCCACCGCCGAGGCCGAACTGTGGCTGCCCGTCGAGCGCGTCTGAGCGCCACGCGGTCCCGTGCCCACGGCGCGGGGCCGCTGACCGCCGGTGTCCGCGGGCTCTGTGCCTGACGGCCACCGGCGGGACCGGCTGGCGGAACACTCCCTAGACGCGGGTCCGGCAGCGGTCCAGGAACCGGCGCAGCACCTCGTTGAACCGCGCGGGCCGCTCCAGGTTGGGCAGGTGCCCGGCGCCCTCGATGATCTCCACGACCGAGTCCGGCACCAGCACGTGCATGGACTCGGTGAGATCGGGCGGGGTGAACACGTCGTGCTGGCCCCCCACCAGCAGGGTCGGCGCGGACACCCGGCGCAGCAGGGGCACGTAGTCCTGGCGCCTGGCGCGGCCCAGCAGGGCGGCCGCCGCGCCCTCGGGCGGGGCCGCGTACATCATCGCGCGCACGTGGTCGGCCACCGCGGGCAGTTCGCGTACGTTGTCGGCGGTCATCATGCCCACGAGCATCTCGTCGCCGTAACCGCGCATGCCCTCGGCGCGCAGCCGCTCGGCCAGCGCCACGCGGGCGGCCCTGCCCTGTTCGGTCTCGGCACTGGGGTTGGTGGCGGCCAGTGTCAGCGAGTCGACGCGGTCGGGGAAGAGCCGGTACAGCTCCAGGGCGATCTGGCCGCCCATCGACAGTCCCACCACGCTCACCACGTCCAGGCCCAGGTGGTCCAGGAGCGCGTCCAGGTCGCGGGCGAAGGTGTCCAGGTTCGTGGTCCCGGGGACGACGGTGCTGCTTCCGTACCCGCGCAGGTCGGGGGCGATCACCCGGTAACCGCGCCCTGCCAGAGCCCTGACCTGGGGTTCCCACATGGTGCGGTCGAAGGGGTGACCGTGGATCAGGAGGGTGGGGTACCCGGCCCCGCGGTCGGTGTAGGTGACGTTGATCCCGCGCACGGAGGCGATGCCCGGGCCGTCACTGCTCGCCGTGTTCGTCGTCTGATGTGCCACAGGAACCGATGCTATTCAGGCGGGCAAGGGCCCTGGCCACCGAGGGTCCTCCAGAGGCGGGGCACGGTCGGGCCGTAGGTGGTCCCTCGACACCTACGGCCCGCGGGTACCGCGGCCCGCCGTCCTCGGGCGCGGTACGGCGTGGCGGGCGTGCGCCCGCCACGCGGTGCCGGACGCGGAGCGCCCGACTACAGGGGAGACGCGCGCGGACGCCGTCGGGTTCGGACGGGATTCAGCGGTGTGCCGCCCCCTTCCGGTCAGGGGACAGGCCGGACCGACGGGGCGGACGGGCCCCGCGCCCGCCGTGGCCCAGGACGAGCGCCGCCACCAGGTAGGGCGCCGCGAACAGGGCGAACGCCAGGGCGTGCCCGGTCATGGCGAACACCCCCGCGTACAGCAGGTAGGAGGCCGTGGTGAGGGCGTCGGTGCCCAGCCCGGCCAGGGAGGTGACGGTGGCCCGGCTGGACCCGGTGATGCGGTCCTGGAGGCGGGCGTCGGCGACCACGCCCGCGGTCTGGCAGAGGCCGAAGCCCACGCCGATCAGCACCCATCCCGCCGGGCCGCCCAGCAGGGCTCCGGCGGCGATGGCGGGCGCTGCCAGGCCCACCAGGACGGCCAGGAGCCGTACGGGCAGCCGGGAGGCGGGACCGGCCAGCAGGCCGCCCAGGGGCACGAAGATCCATACCACCAGGACCGCCACGGGGACGGTGGCGGTGGGGACGCCGGACTCGGCGACGAGCAGGGGGACGTACTCGTCCAGCGTCCCCCAGAACGCGGTCACCGCGACCACGAGCACGATCGCGCCGCGCACCCGTCGGTTGGAGCGGGCCTCGGCCAGTCCGCCGCGCAGGGCGTCCAGGTAGCCGGAGGGCCCCTCCTCCTCTGTCTCCGCCTCCGTGTCCTCGGCCGTCGCGGCGGCGTCAGCGGACACGGAGCCGCCCGTGGTGGCGCGGTGCTCGGGCAGGGCCAGGGCCGCCAGGGCGCACAGCACACAGGCGGTGACGCTGGCCGCGCCGACCGCCGCGTAGCCGCCGTGGGCCATGACGGGGATGGCCAGCAGGGTGGCGGCGCCGACGGCGGCCACGTCCAGGGCCCGGGTCACGCCCATGACCCGGGCGTAGCGGTCGGACGCGTCGCGGCGGGCGAGTTCGGTGTAGACGAGGGCTTCGAGGGCGCCCGAGGACAGGGCGCCGCCCGCACCCCACAGGACGAAGCCGAGAGCGAAGGTCCAGTAGCCGGGCCACAGCAGCCACAGCGTGAACGCGCACGCGGCCAGGAGCGGCGCGGCGGCCAGCAGGTAGCGCCGCGGCACCACGTCGGCCCAGGCCCCGGCGGGGACGGACACGACGACCGAGGACAGCGACCAGAGCACGAACAGGGAGCTGATCTGGGCGACGGTCAGGCCGGTCTCGTCGAACAGCAGTGCGTACAGCGGGTAGAGGAGGACGAACTCCCCCAGGGCCGCGTAGGCGTACAGGGGTCGGGTCAGACGGGACGGACGCGTGCCGGGGGCACGCGAGGACAGGGTGGTCATGGAGGTCTCTCGGTCGAGCGGAGGCGGACACCGGGGCGGGGATCGCCCGGGGTGGGCCGCGTGCTCGGACCGAGGACCGGCTGGGGACTTAATGTCGCTGGAACATGCCTCCAGGATAGGCGTGCGCCCGTCGCCGCGACAGGGGGTGTGGACAACCCCCGCGAGGGCTGTCGTGCCACGCGGGTCCCGGACGCGGCCGCCCTCACCCGCACGGCGGCCGCGTCCGCGCGTCGCCGTCAGTCCGCGCGGCCGGGGCCGGGGACGATGCGCTCGACAGCGTCGGTCACCAGGTCGTGGAGCCGGTCCTGGGCGAAGAGGTCGGGCAGGGTGAGCCGTTCCAGGATGAGCCAGTTCAGCGCCAGGTAGAGCAGGACGACGGTGGTCGCGTCGCCGGGCATGCCGGACTCGATGTGGAAGGCGATGTTGGCGTCCACGTCGGCGCGGATGCGCTCGGTGAGCAGCTGGCGCAGCTCCGGCCGCCGGGTGGCCTCCAGGCGCAGTTCCAGCAGGGCCAGGTAGCCGGAGGGGAAGCTGCTGACGCGCTCCACCATCTCGTGCATCAGCTCGGTGACCCTGTCGCGGTCGCGCGGTCCCCCCTGGGCTGCGGCGATCACGTCGCTGTCGGGGTCCAGGCGTTCGTAGAAGCGGTGGCCGACCTGGGTGAGCAGGTCGTCGCGGTTGTTGAAGTAGTTGGACGCCGTGCCGTTGGGGACGGCCGCCTCGGTGTCCACGGCCCGGAAGGTCAGTCCTCGCGCGCCCTCGCGGGCGAGCACCTCGATGGCCGCGTCGAGCAGGGCCGCCCGGCGTGCCGGATTCTGCCTCATGTCAGATCTCTCCTCAGAACGAAGTTGACATCACTTCGATCGTAGTACTATGTTCTTACCACTCCGAGCAGAGTACTACGATGTAAGCAGATCTGAGAGGAAGCCCCATGCGTGCCACCCCCATCCGACTGGACCTGACCGCCGCGCCGTTCGCCGAGGTCCGTCCGAAGATCGCCGTACCCTTCACCCCGCTCCCCGCCCAGCCCCATCCGCGACGCAGATACCGCGACGAGCAGCCCCAACCCCGTTCGGTGCGGCGTGCCAGGCCGCTGCCCAAGCCGGGCGGCGTCCGTTGACCACCGCCGCGGGCGTGGTCAGATCCCGTGCAGCTCGCGGGCCCAGGCCTCCAGCCCGGCGGCGAACCCCTCCCGCTGCTCCGGCGAGAGCCGGTCGAAGGTCCGCAGCAGGGACCGGGCACGGCTGGCCACGAACGCGCGCATGAGGTCGAGGTGCTCGTCGGCCAGCGACACCAGGGCGCGCCGCCGGTTGGCAGGGTCCTCGCGGCGCACCACCAGTCCCACCCGGGACAGGTCGCCGACCAGTTCGCTGACGGTGGAGGGGCCCACACCCAGACGCGAGGAGAGCTCGCCCATCCCGAGTTCCTGGCCGTGGACCAGCTGGGACAGCACCGCGCCGTGCCGGGCGGTGAGGTGGTGGTCGGTGAACAGCCGCCGCAGTGCGGCGGGCATCTCGGCGTGGGCGCGGCGGTAGTAGGTCTCGATCAGGGGCACGAAACGCAGCGCCCCCTCCACCAGTTCGCGGTCCGGCACGCGTGTCTCGTGGGCCTCTTCCCGGCCCGGCCCCTGCTCCATGCGCCGATGCTACCGGGGGGCGTGACGTGGTCGTTCGGAGCTCAGTCGGCGACGCCGACGGCCCGGCGCACGGTGGCCGGGTCGTCCAGGACCCGCAGCAGCGCGTGCGCCAGGTCCGCGCGGGAGATCCGGTACCCGGAGGGCACGTTGCGGCCCAGGACCAGGCGGTACTCCCCCGTGGCGGGGGCGTCGGTCAGCTGGGGCGGGCGTACGACGGCCCAGGCGGCGCCGCTGACCTCCAGGGCGGCCTCCATCCGCCCCAGGTCGAGGTAGGCGTCGCGGAAGAGCCTGCCGACCAGCGGCATGAACCGCGTTCAGGGCCTGGTCCACGACGTGGCGCCCAGGACGGTGATGCGCATGCTGACTCCTCGCAGGGGCTGGGGGGTTTCGGAACAACATCATAGTTCGGATGACCGAAGTGCTTGTTCGGGATCGGTTTCCTCCGTGACGGCAGCGGAGGCTTCGGTCAACGCTGCCTCGGACGCACACCGGCGGCGTTCTCCGCCCGCACGGACGACGGGATCCGACGAGCACCCCAGGTGGGTGAGGCGCTCCTCCCGGTTCAGGTGTTCAACCGCACGCCCGGTCCTCCAGGGTGGTGGTGTCCTCGGGAACTCGTGTCCGGATGCTGGGCCCGAAAGTTCTGTCGGATCGCCGCGCTCCGCGACTCCCTCGCCGCATGTCCCGGCGGACGGTCCGATCATGGCCCCGTCGCACGGCCCGCACAACGAGTTTTCCGATCCTTCAGCGTGTTGCGGGCCTGACCTGCGCCGCAACAGGCTGTCACCTGTTAGTCACCCTAAGGGGCCCAACGTTCACCACCCGGTGGTTGGGACGTTCCGCCCGCCATGGCCGGATAGAGCACGGTCCCCCGCCCGGCCCGACACGGGGTCGGGTTCCCCCGCGACCCGATCAGGAGACCGTCCATGCCCGGAATCCCCCGCACCCCCGCCCCCGTTCCCCTCCCCGCCGCGACCGTCAGCAGCGCCACCCGGCGCCAGGCCCTGGTCGGCGGCGCGGCCACCCTGGGCGCCGTCGCGCTGGGCACCGCCTGGAGCCCCGGCGTCCAGGCCGACGCCTCCGTCCGCGCCGACGCCGCCACCCGGTCGGGCGGCATCGCCGAGCCCTTCACCCTGGGCGTCGCCTCCGGCGACCCCTTCCACAGCAGCGTCGTGCTCTGGACCCGCCTGGCCCCCAACCCCTTCGCCGAGGACGGACTGGGCGGCATGCCCGACCGGCGGGTGGAGGTCGAGTGGCAGATGTCGGAGGAGGAGGGCTTCGGTCTCCTCTCCGCGTCCGGAACCGTGGAGACGGGCCCCGACGCCGCCCACTCGGTGCACGTGGAGGCGCAGGGGCTGCGGCCCGGCGCCGAGTACTTCTACCGGTTCCGCGTGGGCAACGAGATCAGCCAGGTCGGCCGCACCAAGACCGCCACGCCTCCCGGGATCCGCACGGACCGGTTCTCCTTCGCGTTCGCCAGCTGCCAGAGCTACGCCGCCGGGCACTACAACGCCCACGCGCACCTGGCCGAGGAGGACCTGGACCTGGTCGCGTTCCTGGGCGACTACATCTACGAGACGGGCGGCCAGGGGAGCCTGGGCCGGGGTCACCTCCCCGACCGGGAAGTCCGCACCCTGGCCGAGTACCGCGTCCGGCACGCCCAGTACAAGAGCGACGCCAACCTCCAGGCCGCGCACGCCGCCTTCCCGTGGGCGGTGGTCTTCGACGACCACGAACTGGAGAACAACTGGGCCGACGACCAGTCCAACGGAGAGGACGTCCCGGCCGAGGAGTTCCTGCGTCGGCGCGCCCAGGCGCTGAAGGCCTACTACGAGCACATGCCGCTGCGCTTCGCCCAGACGCCGGTCGGTCCCGACATGCAGCTCTACCGCAGACTGGCCTTCGGCGGCCTGGTGGACATGCACCTGCTCGACACCCGCCAGTACCGCGACCCGCAGGTGTCCGACGCCGAGCGCGGCGACCCCTCGCGCACCCTGCTCGGTGCCGGGCAGAAGCGGTGGCTGCGGGAGGGGCTGTCCTCGTCGCGGGCCCGCTGGAACGTGCTCGCCCAGCAGGTGTTCTTCTCCCAGCGCGACTTCGCCGAGGGGGAGGCGACCGACTTCAGCAACGACGCCTGGGACAACTACCTCGTGGACCGCAACGAGGTCCGTGACCAGCTGGCGCGCACGCGCAACGGGGTGGTGATCACCGGGGACGTGCACGCCAACTACGTGTGCGACGTCAAGGCCGACTTCGACGCCCCCGAGTCGCCGACGGTGGCCACCGAGCTGGTGGGCACGTCCGTCACCAGCGGCGGTGACGGCACCGAGCAGGCCCCCGGTGACGAGGTGCAGCTGCGGGAGAACCCGCACATCAGGTTCGTCAACCGCAAGCGGGGCTACGTGCGCAACGTCGTCACGCCCACCGAGTGGACGGCCGACTACCGCGTCGTGGACCGCGTGAGCGAGCCGGGCTCGCCCATTCGCGACCGGGCGCGGTTCGTGATCGAGGACGGTGTGGCGGGCGTGCGCGCCGAGGGGTGAGCCCTGACGCGGGTCCGGACGGCGGGTGCGCGCCACCCGTCGCCCGGACCGGGTCGAGGCGACCGGCTCAGCGGCGCTGGATCTCGGTCAGG
Source organism: Nocardiopsis synnemataformans (assembly GCF_965343085.1). Taxonomy (NCBI): domain Bacteria; kingdom Bacillati; phylum Actinomycetota; class Actinomycetes; order Streptosporangiales; family Nocardiopsidaceae; genus Nocardiopsis; species Nocardiopsis synnemataformans. Next base: position 164,686 of record NZ_CBDRFA010000006.1, read on the forward strand.
TCGATGTCGATGGGGAAGGGCCTGGAGGTCTTGAGGCGCTGCCGATGAACTGTGGGCCTGGCGTATCCGCCGGTGGGAGCGAGCTCATGAGCGAACACCACGGCTTCGCCCCGGTCCTGTTCGATCAGCCAGAAGTTGGGGATACCGGCCTCGGCGTACAGCTGCGGTTTGCGCTCACGGTCACGCAGCTCCGACTCGGGAGAGACCACCTCGACCACCAGTTCCACCGCCTCGGGTGCGAACCAGGTCTGCTCCGTCCCCCCGGTCGCCTGGGTCTGCACCAGGAGGAGGTCGGGTTCGGGCCTTTGCCGCGGACCGAGTTTGAGGGTCATCTCCCTGCGCACGCGCAGGCGGTCGGGGGCCTGCTCGAACAGGCGGGTGTCCAGGACCGACAGCACAACCGTGTGGAAGTTGCGTTGAGGGGTCACCAGTACCAGGCTTCCGTCGATGAGTTCGGTGTGCGGCGGAAGATCCGGGATGCTGTCCAGGTCGTCGGCGGTGAATCCCTCCGGAGGCGGGGTCAGCGGCTCGTACCGGGATTCGGTGGAGGACTGGCGTTCGGCCACAGGGGAAACGGGCATGTCGCTGCCTCCGGTCGTCGGATCGTTCTCGTCACCCACGGTAGCCACATCCTTCGGACGGCGACGGCGTTTCGGGGAATCTCCTACCCCTGGTCGTCGGGGCTGATCCACAGTGCCTCGGCGGCCACCAGGCCCAGGGCCTGGGAGCGCTCGGGAGCGCCCTCGTCGCGACCCACGGTGATCTGCATCGACCCGGCGTAGGGGCGGCGCTCGGCCACCTCCACGCGCATCCCGATGCCGATCTCGATGTCGGCCAGGTAGCGCAGCAGGTCGGGGTCGGTGTCGTTGACGCGCACGATCACGCCGCTGACGCCCTTCTCCGCCTCCGACAGCAGCAGGCTCTCGCGCTCGACGATGTGGCCCTCGCGGGTGGGGATGGGGTCGCCGTGCGGGTCGACCACGGGATCGCCCAGGTGGTGGGCGATGCGGTCGACGAACTTGTCCGAGACCACGTGTTCGAGGATCTCGGCCTCGTCGTGCACCTCGTCCCAGGAGTAGCCCAGCTCGGCGACCAGGTAGGTCTCCAGCAGGCGGTGGCGGCGCAGCACCGACAGGGCCGCCTTGGTCCCGGGCTCGGTGAGGTTGACCGCGCCGTAGCGGCGGTGCTCCACCAGGCCCAGTTCGCTGAGTTTGCGCAGCATGCCCGACACCGAGGAATTGGACACCGACAGGCGCTCGGCCATGCGGGAGATGGTCACCGGCCCGGTGCCGCGTTCCTGGAGGTCGTAGATGACCTTCACGTAGTCCTCAACCGACGTGGACGGTCGTGTCGGTGCGTTGTCCATGGCCACAACCGTATCGCGGACGCCTCATCGGCCACCATGTGCGCACCAGCCCTGTGGACAACCCGAGCCGGCCGGAAGGGTACCCGGGCGTGGCCTGGGAGAACGGGGTTTGGTCGAATCGGAGCGTGGAACAGCACAGCACGTCCTCCTCCCCCCGACCCCCGGACCGCATGAAGCGCTGGCGGTCCGCGACCGAACTGCCGCTGGTCGCCGCGGCCCTGGTGTTCATCGGCGCCTACGCCTGGCCCGCCGTCGACCCCGACCTGTCCCCGTACTGGCAGGAGCTGTGCGGGGTGCTCATCGCGGTCGTGTGGGCGGTCTTCGCCGCCGACTACGCCGTACGTCTGTACCTGTCACCGGACCGGTGGACCTTCGTACGACAGAACCTGCTGGACCTGCTGATCGTGGTGCTGCCGGTCCTGCGCCCCCTGCACCTGGTCCGGCTCCTGACCGTCGTGTCCCTGCTGCACCGGCACATGTCGGTGTCCCTGCGCGGGCACGTACTGCTGTACACCGCGGGCATCACCGTCGTCATGCTCGTCATGGCCTCGGTGAGCGTCCTGCGCGCGGAGCAGGGCGCCCCGGACGCCAACATCACCACACTCGCCGACGCGTTCTGGTGGTCGCTGGTGACGGTGTCCACCGTCGGCTACGGAGACCTGTACCCGGTCACCGGCACGGGCCGCCTGATCGCCGCCTTCCTCTTCGTCATGGGCATCGGTCTGCTCGGCGTCATCACCGGGACGCTGTCCACGTGGCTGGTCCAGCGCGTGGAGGACGGCAACGGGACGCGCGAGCGGGCCGCCGACGAGGACACCGCGCGGCAGCTGCGTGAACTCACCGAACAGGTCCGCGAGCTGAGGGCCGAGCTGGGCCGCGCCGCCGCGGCGGCCGAGCCGGCGCCGTCGGAGAGCGGGCGAGCCGACCCGTGAGTGACCGGCGTGCCAGGGCCCGGCGCATCGCGCGGTGTCCGGCCGCTCCACCGGAAAGGAGGGAGCGTCTCCTTCCGGCGAGGGCGCTCACTCGCACAGGGGGACCTGTGGACGACCTCAGGCGCGGCATCCCCGGGGGTCCGGATCCGGCGTGGGACGGCCGCGCGAGAGGACGTGTGTCCCCGTCGCGCTGATCTCGCGCACCTGCACCGAACCGCAGGCGCAGCGCACCCACACGGTGAGGCCGCGGCCGGTGGTGTGCCGGGACACGACCCGGAAGGGCTGGTCGTCGGGCCAGCCGCAGTGCGGGCAGACAGTGGTCATCGTGCACCTCCTCCTCGGTTCCGCCACCAGCTTCGCCCTCAAAACTGTTAAAGTCCAGGTTGATTCTGTGAATGAAACCGTGAAGAATCACCTTCATGATCGACCTTCGACGCCTGCGTATCCTGCGGGCCGTCGCCCACTACGGCACGGTCACCGCGGCGGCGGAGGCCCTGCACTTCACCCCCTCGGCCGCCTCCCAGCAGATCCGCCAACTGGGGCGGGAGCTGGGCGTCGCCCTCCTGGAGCCGAACGGCCGGGGCGTGCTGCTCACCCCGGCCGCGCGCAGCCTGCTGGGGCACGCCGACGCCATCCAGGCGCGGTGGGAGCAGGCCGAGACCGAGATGCTCGGGCTGGGCACCGAGCCCTCCGGAACCCTGCGGGTGGCGGCCTTCCCCACCGCGCTGTCGTGCCTGCTCGTGCCGATGGCCGCCGCCCTGCGCGCCGACCACCCGCGACTGGATGTGCGACTCCTGGAGGCCGAACCCGGCGAGTGCGTGGACCTGCTCTTCCGGGGCGACATCGACCTGACCGTCATCGAGGTCGCGCCGGGCTCCCCGCCGCCCACCGACGTCCGCTTCGACCAGGCGCCGCTGCTGGACGACGTGCTCGACCTGCTGGTGGCAGACGGTCACCGCCTCGCCGGGCGTGCGAGCGTGCCGCTGGAGGAGGTCGCCACCGAGCCCTGGGTGCTGTCGCCGCCGGACACGACCTGTCGCGCGCACGCCGTGATGGCGTGCGGTGCGGCGGGCTTCACGCCCCACGGGCCGCACCAGGCGCGGTCGTGGAGCTCGGTGACCACCCTGGTCGCGCACGGCCTGGGGGTGGCGCTGGTGCCCCGCCTGGCCGACGTCTCCCCCGCCCTGCCGGTCACCCGGGTGCGCGTGGAGGGCCCCCGCGCGCCAGTGCGCAAGCTGGTGACCTGTACCCGCAGGGGTTCGCGCGAGCACCCCTCGGTGACGGCGGCCGTGCGGGCCCTGGAGCGGATCGCACCCGAGGCCACCGCCTGAGCCCGCGGTGGTCGTTCTTGCCCGGTAACGACCCGCGACCACCGGCGGCTCGGTGGGATCCGCCCTCACCGCGCTGCGCGAGTGCGCCCCAGACCGCGGGCTCTTCGACGGGAACGAGGAGGAGCACGCGCGCCGTCACCGTGTTCCCCTGTTCCTGCTGCTGGCGGGACGGCTCGCGTGAGGGATCACCCCGGGCGGCGCGCGACCACCGAGAAGTTCAGCGGGATCCTGGGGGCGCCCTCGGGCAGCCGCCACCCCTCCGGGCACTCCACCAGGCCGGGAAAGGCGGGCCAGTCCATGAACGGGTGCTCCCCGAGCGCCTCGACGACCAGTCCGGCCTCCAGCAGCGCGCCCGTCACCTCGGCCAGGTCGTGGCGCCACTCGTGGTTGACGGTCTGCGTGATGGAGTCCGTGGGACCGTCGGTGTAGGTGGCCGCGTCGTCGTAGACGTTCGCTCCCCCGCCGCTGAGGTAGTCGCCGCTCACCTGCCACGGCTCGAAGTCCATGGCGCCCAGGATCGGGTGGTCGTCGCGGATCGCGAACACCCCGCCCGGTTCCAGCAGGTCGTGGATCGACCTGGCCCACGAGCGCAGCTCGGGGAGCCACACGATCGTCCCGGCGCTGGTCACGACCACCTCGAACGTGCGGTCGACGGCCTGCGAGGCCTTACACGCGTCGCCTTCGACCCAGGTGACGTCCGCGCCGACGGCGTCGGCGATGCGCCGGGCGTGGGCCAGCGAGTTCGGCGACAGGTCCAGGCCGTGGACGTCCACGGCGCCCAGTTGGGCCCAGCAGACGGTGTCGGTGCCGATGTGGCACTGCAGGTGCAGCAGCGACCTCCCCGCCACCGTGCCACCCTCCAGGTGGGGCGCGAGCACCGCGAGGTCGTTGCGCACGACCGGTGAGAGGCGCGAGGGGTCCGCGATCAGCCCGTCGACGTCGTACATCGCCGACCGCGCGTGGACGTCGGCGCGCTGGTCCCAGTTCGCGCGGTTCTGGGAGATCGCCCTGTCGTACTCGCTCACGTCTGTCTGCCTCGCTCCGTGTGTGCGCGGGGTGCGGGCGGGCGGCGCCGCCCGCACCGGCGTCCTGCGCGCCGAGGGGCGGCATTCCCCCGGCCACCGGACGCGCCGCCCGATGGTACAGCTCCGTCCGCCCGCCCCGCCGGGATTTTCCGGGCGCGCACCGACCCCAAGGAGAGCGCCTCCGGGAGGCGCCCCCCGGCCGCGAGGCGTCAGCCCTTCAGCACCTCGGTCAGGCTGGTCAGGCTGTCCCCGCCGCGCCCGGCCGCGACCCCCTTGCGCATCACGGCCAGCACGGCGGCGGGCAGGGAGCCGTCCACGCCGGAGGCCTCCACCGTGTGCAGTACGTGCTCCATGCTGGCCGCGCCCATGGTCAGGCGGTCCACGTCTCCCCCGTGCTCGCCCGCGTCGACGCGCGGCGCGTAGAACTCCAGGAAGTAGCGGAAGTCCATGGTCTTCAGGGCGATGGGAAGGAACTCCCGCGCCGAGACGCCGTGGGCCGATGCCGTGGCCTGGGCGTGCACGTAACCGACCAGGCCCGTCCAGAACATGTCCATGCCCAGCTGGTAGAACAGCGCGGCCAGGCCGGGGTCCTCCCCCAGGTACTCGATGCCCGTCAGCACCTCCAGGGCGGTCCGGTGGGTCTCGACCGCCTCCTTGGGGCCGCTGTAGTAGGTCATGGCGTCCGGACCGCCGATGCCGGGCGGCGGGACCTGGACCCCGCCGGTGACCTGCACGCCTCCGCGATCAGCGGCCCAGCGCGCCGCCTCCCGGACGCGGTCGGGGGTATCGGAGCTGAGGTTGACCAGGGTGCGCCCGGCCAGGGCCGACGGGTCGGCGGTGCCGAGGATGTCGTACATCGCGGCGTAGTCGGTCAGGCTCAGCACCACGAGCCGGTTCGCCCTCAGCGCCGCCTCCGCGCTCTCCGCCCGCACGGCGCCCCGGGCCACCAGCGCGTCGGCCCGGTGGGCGGTGCGGTTCCACACCGTCACCGCGTAGCCGCTGTCCAGGTAGGCGTCGGCCATGGCCCGACCCATGGGGCCCAGGCCGATCACGGTCACCGATCCGGTGCTCATCATGCCCTCCACATTTCTAAAACGAACGTTCTACTCAGGTCCCGAGATGGTAGCACAGCCCTAGAGCGAGCGTTCTATTCACTAGACTGGGCGCATGAGGACCCAGCACGAGATCGGTACGAGGGAGCGGATCGTCCGGGCGACCTCCCGCCTGATGCAGAGGCAGGGCTACGGCGCCACCGGCCTCAAGGAGATCTCCCGTGAGGCCGAGGCGACCCTGGGCTCGATCTACCACTTCTTCCCCGGAGGCAAGCGGGAGCTGGCGGTCGCGGCCGTCCGCCACGGGGACGAGGAGTTCGCCCTGGCCCTGCACGAGGTGTTCGCGCGGGTGGACGACCCGGCCGAGGCGATCATCGCCTGCACCCGGAACCTGGCAGCGGGGCTGCGCGCCTCCGGCTGGCTCGACGGCTGCCCCATCACCACCGTGGCCCTGGAGAGCGCCGGACTCGACCCCGGTATCCAGGAGGCCGCCGCGCGGGCCTTCGAGAACTGGCGCGGCCTGGTGCGCGACAAGCTGCTGCGCTCCGGGTTCGGGGAGGAGGACGCCCGCGAACTGGCCCACACGGTGGTCGCCGCCCTGGAGGGCGCCGAGATGTCCGCGCAGGTCTCCCGGAGCGAGGCGCCGCTGGAGATCGCCGGAAGGCACCTGGCCCGGCTCGTCGACTCCTACCGCTGAGGGCGGCGGTCCCCGGCCGCCGACTCCACCGGGCGCGTGTTCCGCACCGCGCGCCCGGCAGTCAGGACGCGGGCGTGCCCTGGTGGTGGTACATCCGCCACGCGCCGTCCGCGTTCCGGCGCCACAGGGAGCTGCGCAGGGTCCGCGCCCCGTCGGCCTCGGTGGCGTAGGTCAGGTGCACCAGGTCCGGGGCGAGCAGCCGCCCCACCATGTCGGTGACCCGCACCCGCCGCCCCGCCCCGACCGTGTCCGGGCCGTCCATGGCGGGCAGCTCGGCCAGCATCGTCTCCCTGTCCCAGCGCCTGCCCGACCTGCCCACCTCGGTGAACTCGGGGTCCAGCAGCTCCCCGGCGAGCCTGCGCGAGGCGCGCACGTGGGGCTCCAGCAGCCGCAGCTCCCCCTCGATCACCCGCTGGACCGCCTCGCCCGCCCCGCCCTCGGCTCCGTACATCCCTCGTCCACCCGTCTGAGCTGTTCGACTACGGCGACAGTAACCGGGGCGGTCCCTGGTCACACCCGCGACGTCGTGTTCGCGGGCGGGGCGCAGGTGGTCTAGCTCACCCGGCCCAGCCGGGTAGGGGCGCTCGGCGGGCAGCAACCGGGTCGCCGCGACCGTGTCCCCCTCCTGGACCAGTGTGTGCACCCGGTGGACGAAAGGGGTGACGTCGGTGACCGAGACGATCCACTCGTCCGCGTAGCGCCGCGCGGCCGCGCCCGCCAGCCCCAGTTGCAGGGAGCGGTGTTCCAGCGGGGTCAGGTACAGGTCGCGGCAAGCGGTTTTCCGCCTCCGCCGGGGCCAGGCGGATCAGCGCGCGCGGGCGGGCACGTCGGCCTTGAGCAGCATCTCCTCGTACTCCTCCTCGGGGTCGGAGTCCAGCACGACCGCCCCGCCCGCGCCGATGGTCAGATTGCCGCCGCTGAGCACGGCGGTGCGGATGACGATGCTGAGGTCGGCCGCGCCGGAGGAGGACACGTAGCCCAGCGCGCCGGAGTAGATCCCGCGCGCGGAGGTCTCCAGACGGTCGAGGACGCGCATGGTGCGCTCCTTGGGTGCGCCGGTCATCGACCCCCCCGGGAAGCAGGCGCGGACCGCGTCCACGGCCGACACCCGCGGGCGCAGCGTGCCCCGCACGGTGGAGACCAGCTGGTGCACGGTGGCGTAGGACTCGGTGTACATGAACGCGGGCACCTCGACGCTGCCGACCTCGCACACCCGGCCCAGGTCGTTGCGGAGCAGGTCGACGATCATGAGGTTCTCGGCGCGGGTCTTGGCGCCGGTGCGCAGCTCGCGGGCCGCGCGCGCGTCGGCGGCCGGGTCGCTGTGGCGCGGCGCGGTGCCCTTGATGGGGCGGCTCTCGGCCGTGCGGTCGCCGTCCACGCGCAGGAAGCGCTCGGGTGAGGCACTGAGCACGCTCGTGGGTCCCAGGCGCAGCAGGGCGGCGTAGGGCGCGGGACTGGCGGCGCGCAGGCGGCGGTAGGGGTCCAGGTCTCCTCCGCCGTGGGGCAGGCGGACCCGGTTGGTCAGGCAGATCTCGTAGCTCTCCCCGGCCGTGAGCTCGGCCAGGCACTCCTTGACGTCGGCGACGTAGTCCTCGCGAGGGCGCTCCAGAAAGCGGGCCAGTTCGGCGGATGGGGCGGCGGGGGCGGGTGCGGGCAGCTGTGGCAGGTCGGTGAGGGTGGCCAGGGTCGCGTCGAGCCAGGCGTCGCCGTCGGGGAGGTCGTCGGCGCACACCGCGTAGGTGCGGTTCCCGTGGTGGTCGACGGCCACGAACCGGTCGCAGCCCAGCCACACGGCGTCGGGTTCGGGCGAGGTGTGGGCGCTGTCGCCGCCGCAGTCGGCCTTGAGCTCGTAGCCCAGGTAGCCGACGTACCCTCCGGCGAAGTCGAAGGGTAGACCGGAGGGCGAGGGGCGGGGGACGCGGCGGTCGAGGGCGTCGAAGACGCTGCCGGGCTCGTGGTGCTCGGTGCCGTCCGCGGCGCGCACGGTGACGGGGCCGCCGACGCGGTAGGTGAGTACCTCGCCGGTGGCGGCGCCGAGGAAGGAGAAGCGCGCGGGCCCCTCCGGGCGGGAGCTGTCCAGCCAGAACGCGTACTCGGCGTCCCCGTACAGGCGGGCGAAGGCGGCCTCGGTGTCCACGGCCAGGGGGAGTTCGCGTGTGCGGACGGTCGGGGTGACCGTGGCAGCGGGGGCGGGTCCGGAGCGTTGTGTGGGCTCCGTCGTCGGGGCGCCCCCGCCCCGGGTGGTCGCGTCCCGACCCGGGGACGGGTCCGGGTGCGCGGCCGGGAGGGTGATGTGCGGGCGGGCCAGGTCCAGGAAGTTCGCGACCAGATCGGCGCCGTGCTCGCTGGCCACCGACTCGGGGTGGAACTGCACGCCCCAGCGGGGCAGCGTGCGGTGCTCCAGGCCCATGACCACGCCGTCCTCGGCCCAGGCGGTGGCCGTCAGCGCCTCGGGCAGGGGTTCGGGAACGGCCAGGGAGTGGTAGCGCACGGCGGTGAGGTCCTGGGGCAGGCCCGCGAACAGGCCCGCGCCGGTGTGCCGGATCCGGGACAGGTGGCCGTGGCGGGGCTGGGGGGCCGAGACCACGTCGGCCCCGGCCAGGTGGGCGATGGCCTGGTGGCCCAGGCACACTCCCAGGACGGGCAGCCGGGTGTGGGCCAGGAGTTCGGGGACGCGGCCCAGGTCGCGGGGGTTCTGGGGGCGGCCCGGGCCCGGTGAGACGACCACGGCGTCCACGTCCGCCGGGTCGAGCCGGTCCCAGCGGGGGTCGTCGTGGGTGAGTACCTCGGGGGTCCGGCCGAGGACGCGCGCCAGGAGCTGGAAGAGGTTGTAGGTGTAGGAGTCGTGGTTGTCCACGAGGAGGACGCGCATAACCACCCTTTTCGTCCGGATCGCGACAATCCAGGTTACGGCGCTCCGGGCGGGGCGGTTGTCCACAGGAGCCAAGAACCCCTGGAGAAGGGCCCCCGACGCGGGTACACAAGAAAGGGGAAGAGCGGTTCTTCCAGAAGTGGGGAGCAAACGATGACCTACGTCATGGCAGCGGTCGTCATCATGATCATGGTGGCGCTGGGCGTCTTCTTCGTCGTCACGGTGGCGTCCGTGGCGGGCGCGGCCCGTACCGACCTCGCCCGCCCGGGACGGCGCCGGGCCCCCGCCGCGCCCGCGCCACAGGCCGTGGACGCGGCGGAGGAGGAGTTGCGGCTCAGATACGCGCGCGGCCAGATCGACCGCGAGGAGTTCCTCCAGCGCAAGATCGACCTGGAGCGCTGAGCCCTCAGCCCCGCATCTCCTCCAGGGTCTTGCCGCGGGTCTCCTTCACGAACCTCAACACGAAGAAGAACGACACCAGCGCGAAGAACGCGTACATCAGGTACGTGCCGCTCAGACTCCAGTCACGCAGGCTCGGGAAGCTCACGGTGATGAGCCAGTTGGTGAGCCACTGGGTCGCGGTGGCCACGCCCATCGCCGCGGCGCGGATGCGCAGCGGGAACATCTCCCCCAGCAGCACCCACACGACCACGCCCCACGACAGCGCGAAGAAGAGCACGAACAGACTGGCCGCGCCCAGTGCCACCGCGCCCCAGCCGAACGACAGCGTCACCTCCTCGCCCTGCACCACCGCGTGGCTGAAGGCGTAGGCGGCCAGCGCCAGCGCCACCGTCATCCCGGCCGAGCCCACCAGCAGCAGCGGCTTGCGGCCCACCCGGTCCACCAGCAGGATCGCCACGAACGTACCCACGATGTTCACGATGGAGGTGAACAGGCTCAGCAGCAGCGAGGACGACTCGTCCACGCCCACCGACTGCCACAGCGAACTGGAGTAGTAGAAGATGACGTTGATCCCGACCAGCTGCTGGAACGCCGAGACGGCCATACCGATCCACACGATGGGCAGCAGGCCGTAGCGGCCGGTCAGGTCGCTCAGCCTGGTCCGGACCTCCGAGCCCAGCGCCTCACGGATCTCCCCGATGCGTTTGTCCACCCGCGCGGTCCCGCCGCCCTCCACGTCGGCCAGGATGCGACGGGCGCGATCCGTCTGCCCCACGCGTACCAGGTAACGGGGCGACTCGGGGATGAGCAGGCTCAGCCCCAGGTAGACCAGGGCGGGCAGGACCTCGATGCCCAGCATCCACTGCCAGGCCTGGACCGGCCCCAGCATGCCGCTCGCGGTGCCGTCGGCGATCTGGGCGATGCCGTAGTTGACCAGCTGCGAGGCGGCGATGCCCAGCACGATGGCCAACTGCTGCAACGACGCCAAACGGCCCCGGTAGGCGGCGGGCGAGACCTCGGCGATATAGGTCGGTGCGATCACCGAGGCCAGGCCGATGGCGACACCGCCCAGGATCCGCCAGGCGGTCAGGTCCCACACGCCGAACGGCAGCGCCGAGCCGATGGCGCTGATCGCGAACAGCACACCGGCGATCTGCGTGGTGCGGATACGGCCGATGCGGTCGGCCAGGGCGCCCGCGACCGCGGCGCCCACCACGCAGCCCAGGAGCGCGGAGGCGACCGTGAAGCCGAGCGTGGCCGGTCCCACGCCGAACCGCTCCTGGATGGCCGGTACCGCCCCGTTGATGACGGAGCTGTCGTAGCCGAACAGGAAACCGCCCATCGCCGCGGCCGCGGCGATCATCGTCACGTGGACGATGTTGGCCTCCCCCTCCGGAACCGACTCGTCCCCGACCTGTCTGGCTCCGCTCACGTCCCTCGTCCTTCCCCCGTCACACAGTGCTCGTCCCAAGAGTGGACACGCCGGGGAGCCGAGGGTCACGGACAAAACGCCCATGGGCCAAAAGATGTCCATCGTTTGGCCCACAACGTGTATCGGTCACGCGGCGGCCGACCGCGTACGATCTGGACGGGTTCCCGATGGTGCCGCGAGGAAGGTGTGTTCTGTTGACCGTGCTCTTCGACCTGTTCGGCGTCCTGGCCCGCCACCAGTCCGAGGAGGGCAAGGACCGGCTGGTCCGGGCCGCGGGCGCGCCCGCCCCGGCCTTCTGGGAGGCGTACTGGGCGCGGCGTCAGCCCTACGACCGCGCGGACGTGAGCGCCGCCGAGTACTGGCGCGGCGTGGGCGACGACCTGGGCGCGCGCTTCGGCGGGGAGCGGATCGCCGAGCTCGTCGAGGCCGACGTCGCCAGCTGGAGCGCCGTGGACGAGACCATGGTCGCCCTGGTCGAGGAGCTCGCGGCCTCCGGTCGGCGCCTCGGTCTGCTGTCCAACATCCCCGAGGAGCTGGCCGCCCACTACGAGGCGCACCACCCCTGGCTCGACAACTTCCACGTGCGCGCCTTCTCCTGCCGCATCCGCCGCGCCAAGCCCGAACCGGGCGCCTACCGGTGGTGCCAGGAGGCCCTGGGGGCGGAGCCCGGACGGATCCTCTTCGTCGACGACCGTGAGGAGAACGTCCGGGCGGCGGAGGCGCTGGGCATGGGCGGCCACGTGTTCACCACCGCCGACGGGTTCCGTGAGAGCCTCGCGCGCTGGGAGTCCGCCCCGCGGAGCTGAGCCCCGTCCGTCGGGCGCCGGGGCCCGGGTCAGGCCCCGGCGCCCGACGGGGCGCCCTCTCAGGCGAGGGCGGACCGGAAGACGCCGAAGTTCCCGGTCATCCACAGGGCCGTCAGCTTGACCTTGGCGATGCGCCAACCGCTCGGGGTCCGGGTGAACCGGTTCGTGTAGTACCCGTACACCGTCTGGTCACTGTCGCCCAGGCTGTTGGGCAGGTGGTGGCTCGCCCGCACGTAGGCCACACACGTGGCGTGGTCGTCCCCGTCGAAGGTGATCACGTGGTTCGTGATCATGTGCTGCGTGGCCTTGAAGGACTCCATCCGTGGCGCGGTACCCGCGACCCACTCGTCGGCCGTCACCCGCATGACCGGTTGGCCGAAGCCCTCGCTGAAGTCGGCCTCGACCTCGTCGGTGAAGCAGGAGCGGAACAGCTCCCAGTCACGTGAGTCGGTTCCGGTGGCGTAGCGGGTCTGGACTTCCCTGATCTCGGCCCGATCCAGAAGACGCCTGAGTTCGGTGTCGTACGGTCGCGTTTCGTGTGGCTGTGTTTCTTGTGGCCGTGTCATCGGACATTCCTTTCTTGTGGCCGCGACGATGTCAGCGGCGGTGGGGTTCGTGAACGCTCGAACCCCTGGCGCTGCAAGGGATCTCAGGCAGCGTGAGGTGTCCTCAGCGGAAAGGCCACTCCGGTGAGTTCCTCGGAGGACTCCCACAGCCGGCGTGCGGCGTCGGCGTCACTCGCCTTCGCCGCGCGCCGGACCAGCTTCGGCGCGCCCCGGAGCCCCATGAGGCGACGGGGTCCGGCATAGCTGTCGCCGGAAACGTCCGCCGTGGCGGCGTAGAGCGTCGGCAGGGCGCCGTCTTCCGCGCTCTGCGTGACCAGGCCGATCAGTGCCTGGCTCGCCCGCAGCCGCAGGTTCCGCCCTTCGGGCCTCATCAGGTTCGTGGCCGAGATTCCGGGGTGCGCGGCTGTCGATATCACCGGAGAACCGGCCTCGTCGAGGCGCCGTTGGAGTTCGGAGGTGAACAGGAGGTTGGCGAGTTTGGACTGCCCGTAGGCGGAGTACTCCCGATAGGGCTTGCGCTCCCAGTTGAGGTCGGCGAAGTCGATCGAGCCGATCAGGTGCGCGAGCGAGGCCACCGTGACGACCCTCTCCCGAATCCGCGGCAGGAGCAGGTTCGTGAGTGCGAAGTGGCCGAGGTGGTTGGTCCCGAACTGCAACTCGAAACCGTCGGCGGTGCGGGACATCGGCGGGAGCGACAGACCGGCGTTGTTGACGAGCAGGTCAACGGGCTCGGTGAGCTGCCGCGCGAACGCCCGGACCGAGGACAGGTCGGCGAGGTCGAGCCCACGGACCTCGACGTCCCCGGTCATCATCGCGGCGGCGGCGCGGCCCTTATCGAGGTCGCGGACGGCGAGCAGGACCCGCGCACCCCGTTCGGCGAGGACGCGAGCGGTGACGCGTCCGATGCCGCTGTTCGCGCCGGTGACGACGACGGTGCGACCGGTCATGGAAGGGACGTCTGCAACGGAGAATGCTGACATGACTCCGAATGTAGTCACTGCAAACAATGATGTCAATGCAAACATCACGTGTTAGGATGGCGGACGTGACCGAACCCGCCGGGCAGCGCCCCTACCACCACGGCAACCTCCGCAGCGCGATCCTTGACGCGGCCGAGCGCCAGCTGCGCGAGCACGGAGCGGACCAGCTCTCACTCCGGGATCTGGCCAGGGAGATCGGCGTGAGCCACGCCGCGCCGCGGCGGCATTTCGCCGACCGTCAGGCGCTCCTCGACGCACTGGCCGAGGCGGGCTTCGTCCAGTTGGGCAGCGCGCTGCGCACCGCGCTGGCGGAGGCGGGAGACGCGTTCGACGTGCGGGTGCACAGAGCCGTGCTGGCCTTCGCCCGTTTCGCCACCGAGAACGCCGCGTTGCTCGAACTGATGAACTCCGGCAAACACCGGCCGGGGGCCACACGGATCGCCGAGGCGGCCGAGGCGGCCTTCGGTCAGGTGAGCGAGCTGATTGAGGAGGGGCAGGAACACGGCGCGCTCGAACACGGTGATCCCGAACGCATCGGGATCATCCTGTACGCGACCGTGCAGGGCATCGCGACGATGGTCAACGGCAACATGATCGACGCGGAGAGGCTCGACGGGCTGGTCGAGACCGCGGTCGAGCAGTTCCTGCGGGGCGCCAGCCCGCGCGGCCAGTAGCCCCACCCGTGGACCAGGCCGCCGTGAACGCGCGGGAGGATCGCCACCCCTCTATCGTTGCTTCGCATGACAGCCCACGAGACGGACATCACGGAGGACCTGATCCGGGACCTGCTGCGCGATCAGCACCCCGACCTGTCGGATCTCCCCCTGGAACTCGGAGCGCTCGGCTGGGACAACCAGGTGTGGCGGCTCGGCGACGACCTCGCCGTCCGGTTGCCCCGGGCGACGCGGTCCGCGGATGCGCTGCTGCGCAAGGAACACACCTGGCTGCCCGCCCTCGCTCCGATTCTTCCCCTGCCGGTCCCCGTCCCGCAGCACCTTGGAGAGCCCTCCGGGCGGTTTCCGCGGCCCTGGCCCGTCACCACCGGGGCGCCGGGTGAACCCGCCGCCCCCGCCCGTCGCTGACACGCCGCTCCCGCCGCCTCCACCGTGGGAGGGACGGGGACAAACGACCGCCCCGCACAAGACTTCCGCCGTGTTTTTGGCTGGTTCGGCGGCTGTGCCGCCCGCGTCCGGGGCTCCAGGATCGTCCCCGTGACCACATTCCTTCCCCTGGCCGAGAAGGCCCTTCGCCGCGAGACGCCCACCCGCGCCGAACTCCTCGGGGTTCTGAGCAGCTCCGACGACGACCTGATGGACCTGGTCGCCGCGGCCTTCCGCGTCCGACAGCGCTACTTCGAGCGCCGCGTCAAGCTCAACTACCTCGTGAACATCAAGAGCGGACTGTGCCCGGAGGACTGCTCCTACTGCTCCCAGCGCCTGGGCTCCGACGCCGAGATCGTCAGGTACACCTGGCTCAAGCCCGACCAGACCCGCGAGGCCGTCTCCCACGGGGTGAAGGCGGGCGCCACCCGGGTCTGCCTGGTGGCCAGCGGGCGCGGCCCCACCGACCGCGACGTGGAGCGCCTGGCCCCCGCCATCGAGGGCATCAAGACCGAGCACCCCGGCGTGGAGGTGTGCGCCTGCCTGGGCCTGCTCTCCGAAGGCCAGGCCGACCGGCTGCGCCAGGCCGGGGCCGACGCCTACAACCACAACCTCAACACCTCGGAGAAGCGCTACGCCGACATCTGCACCACCCACGAGTTCACCGACCGGGTGGACACCGTGACCAGGGCCAAGCACGCGGGCCTCTCCCCCTGCTCCGGGCTGATCGCGGGGATGCGGGAGAGTGACGACGACCTGGTCGACGCCCTGTTCGCGCTGCGCGAGCTGGAACCGGACTCGGTACCGGTCAACTTCCTCATGCCCTTCGAGGGCACCCCGTTGGAGGGCACCTGGGAGCTGACCCCGCAGAGGTGCCTGCGCGTCCTGGCCGCCGCGCGGTTCGTCTTCCCCGACGTGGAGGTGCGCCTGGCGGGCGGCCGCGAGATCCACCTACGCTCCCTCCAGCCGCTGGCGCTGCACATCGCCAACTCGGTGTTCCTGGGTGACTACCTCACCAGCGAGGGGCAGGCGGGCCGGGCCGACCTGGAGATGATCGAGGACGCCGGTTTCACCGTGCAGGGCGCGGGCGAGCCCACCCTGCCCAGGGAGCGCCACGACCTGCTCAGGCCGCGCCAGCGGGGCGCCGGAACCGCTCTTCCGCCCAACGCCTGACACCGGCGCGGCCCGAGGGCGCGGCGCGCTCCGTCCCCCGCGCGCCGCGCGGGCCCGGGCCGCTCATGGGCGAG